>DASUPR010000571.1:0-4436 GCA_036281015.1 Pyrinomonadaceae bacterium | reverse complement strand
TGGACAGCTAGCCCCATCAAAGTGTTTCCATAGGTTGGCGCGAAGTACGCTCCTTCCAGCAGTTCCTCAACCGCAAAGCGATGAAACTGGGGTGTCATCTCCGTGCCACCGCAAAAGACACCCGTGATCCCCATCTTTTTTAAAGACACTCTTTCACACAGCGCTTCGAGAAGTTTTGGCGTCGTAAACAGACAGCGAATGTTGTCATGCGCGCGCAACAACGTCAGGCCCTGTTCGACAACGTGCTGCTTGTACTGTTCGGCCATCTTTGGTTGGCCCATCTTGAGCAGCTTGATGACCCAGCGCGGATCGAGATCGACCATGAAACAGATCCCGCCGCGATGTTGCGCGAGGTGTTCGACCGCCAAACGCAAACGCCGCGGGCCGGTTGGTCCAAGCGACAACCAATCCGAGTCACGTGGAAAGTATTCATCGGGAAGCGTGTCGCTGAACAACTCGTAATCGATGCGAAAGTCGTCGATGTTGATACGCGACTTCGGCACGCCCGTGCTGCCGCCGGTCTCAAACGTGTAGACCGGCCGCCCGGCAAAACCCTTCGGCACCCAACGCCTCACTGGCCCACCGCGCAGCCATTCGTCCTGAAAGAAACCGAAGCGTGAAAGATCTTCGTAGGTTTGAATCTCTTTGCGTGGATCCCACGAGAGGTTCTTCGCGTAATCGAGCCAGAACGGGCAACCGGTTTCAGGATTGAAATGCCATTGAACGACTTCTCGCACCCAGGCATCCAGCTTGTCTTTTAACGTCAAGGAATCGTCTTCTCCGTTTCGCGTAGAAAATCATTGAATCGTGGATCGGTGCGCAACTTCGTCAGATGCGGATCGACGCGCACGAACGTGAAACCGACGGCGTGTTCGCGTTCGGCCTGGGCCAACCAGCGAAACGCGCTGTCAAAATCGTCCAGCAGCGTGAAGATGATGGCGATCTCGTAGGCCGTGACCCAATTCTGATTTCGTTTCGCGATAATCTCTTCGAGAATCGCGCGTGCTTCGTTGCGCTTGCCAACCGCCGCGAGCACGTGCGCGCGCTTCGCGTGAGTGGTCGGCGTGTCGCCGGCAAAACTCCGTTCCTGCTCGAACGCGCCGAGGGCCTCCGAGTGCATGCCTTTCAGTTCGTAGGCCCAACGCAGGATCGTGTGCGCGGCCATCGCGCCCGGATCGAGCTCCAGCGACTTTTTGCACTGCGCGATCGTTTCGTCAAACTTGCCCGCGTGGAACAGGATGTTGGCCACTGCCGTCGCAATGACTGCTGACTGTGGCGTGATCTGTCGCGCGCGTTCGATTTCCGCGTAGGCTTCGTCGTGCCGGCCCATGGCCGAAAGACTGTAAGCGTACCAGCGATGGGCCACCTGGTAACTCGGCTTCAGTTGAATCGCTTTGCGCAGTTCGCGTTCGGCATCGATCCAGTCGCGATCGTAGTGCAGCCTGACAAACCCGAGCGAGGCGTGACCTTCAGCAAGATCGGGATCTGCTTTAACGGCGCGCAGTGCTGATTCCTTTGCGCTCTCCCACGCGCCCGGCGGCGGCGGTTCGACATACCAGTTGAGCAGTGCGTAGCAATCGGCGAGTTCCGCATGCGCGGCAGCGTATTCAGGATCGAGCTCGACAGCGCGTTCGAAACGCTCGATGGCCTGGCGCAATCCTTCGGCGGTTCGTCGAGTTGAGTAATAACGTCCTGCGGTAAAGAGCTGTTTCGCTTCTTCGTTCTCCCCCGCCTGTGTGTCCGGGGCGGGATTGATGATCTGCGTCGTGACCGGCGGAATGTTAGCGCGCTTTCGCTTTTTCTCGGTTCCGATTGCGGTTGCCCGTGCGAGCTTGCGGCCCGCCGCGGGGTGACGCAGGTCGCGGAGTATTGCTTCAAACGCGGGCTCACCGCGGAGTGGATCCCATTGCGGGTCGACGCCCAGCCACACGATCCACGCATCTCTGATCGAGTGTGCCTGTTGGAGCAGTTCGAGAGCACGCTCGCGCTCGCCGAGATGCAAGTGAATCAACGCGCGCAGGTACGGTGAAACGTAGCCATGGACCATCATCTGCGTGATGCGTTCCAGCACCGCACGCGCTTGCTCCTGGTTTCCCGCGGCGGCGTAGCTTGCGCCCAGTGCGGTGAAATAGAGCTGTCCACCACCCGAAAGGTCCAGCGCCTTCTCGGCTACCTTGACGGCTTCGTCAAGCGAGCCGGCGTGCCGCAGCACCCACGAGAAGGTGATCAGGCCATACGGAAAGTCAGGTGTGGCGTCGAGCAGACTGCGGAACGTCGCGATCGATTCATTGAAGCGGCGAGACTGGTAGTAACACCAGCCCAGCGCCTGTAGCACTGCCGGTGCAAGCGGATCGAGCTCGCGCGTGCGCAACATCTGCTCGATGCCTTCGTCGAACCGCCCTTCCATCGTCAGATGAAAAGCGTACCAGTTGTGCGCGGTCGCGTAGTTCGGATTGATCTCGAGCGCGCGGCGGTGTTGGCCTTCGGCGACGGCCCAGTCGAAATCGTGGCAGACGGTGGCAAAACCGAGCGCCGTGTAGGCTTCGGCGGAAGTCGAATCGAGCTCGACGGCTTTCGCGGCGGCCTGCTTGGCGGCGGCGGAAGCTTCCGCGAACGGCTTGATTCCGAAAACGCCGAGCCAGTTGTAGTAATCGGCTATGCCGGTGTAGGCCAGCGCATAATCGGGATCGAGTTTGATCGCGCGCTGGTAGCTGTCGAGTGCTTTGGCGAGACCGGTTTCGGTGTAAGAGTTCCAGTAATAACGCCCGCGCAGGTAAGCTTCGAACGCTTCTGCGTTGTCAGTGCCGCGTTTGGAGAGTTGATGTTGCTCGTCGCCCGTCAACTGCGGCAATAACGCGTTCGCGACCTTTTCGGAGATCGAGTCTTCGATCTGCAAGACGTCGGTTGAGTCTTCATCAAACTGTTCGGCCCAACGCGTCGTGCCTTCGGTGACGCTCAGAAGCTGCGCGGTCACGCGCAGGCGATCGCCCACGCGGCGAATGCTTCCGTCCACGACGTAGTCGATGCCGAGGTCGCGTCCGGCGATGAGTGGATCGACGTTCGCGCCCTTATAACGCAGCACACTGCTGGTGGGCCGCACCACAAGGCGCCGCACGTTGCTGAGCCGCGTGATCAGTGCATCAGTTAGACCAACGCCGAGAAACTCGTCGCCGGTGTTTTCTCCCGTCGGGCTCATCACGCGGAAGGGAAGCACGGCAATCGATTCGTGTTCCTCGCGAAGTTGTCCCGCTAACGGCGGCAGCGCGGCCAGACGGTGGTCCAACTTCTGTAGCAAGTCGTTGAAACGCGGATGACCGTGAAGCGGATCGAGTTCCGGATCGACGCCCATCCACAGCACTTTCGCATCGCCAGTCTCGTAAGCTTGCTCCAGAAAATCGAGCGACGCCTCTTTGCGTCCCAGCGCGCAATTCACGAGCGCGAGATGATACGGCGAAATGAAGCGGCGCGCGGAGAGCTGGTCCATCTCGTCGAGAACTTTTTGGCCCTTTTCCAAATTTCCCGCGGCGGCATAAGCGGCGCCGAGCCGGCCAAGCGTGTGCGACGCTTTGCCGAGTAGTTCGACACAACGTTCCGCAGCTTCGATTGCTTCAGCGTGACGGCTGAGACGGCTGAGCACGAAGCTGATGCCGTAGAGCATCATCAGATTGCGCGGATCATTTTCGAGCGTGGCGCTGGCGAAGCGATAGGCTTCGTCGTAGCGGCGCGAGTGATACGAACACCACACCACTGCGAACCGCGAGATCACCGCGAGCGGATCGAGATCGCGCCCGATGTTCGCCTGCTTAAGGGACTCGCTGAAACGTCCTTCCATCGCGAGTTGCAGCGCGTACCAGATGCGTGCCGGCGGATAGTTTGGATCGAGCTCGATGGCGCGAACGAGATGATGTTCCGCAACGGACCACGCGAAGTCGCGGCAGAGCACGGCCTGGCCCAACGCTGTGTAGCCTTCGGCGAGGTTGGGATCGAGATCGACTGAAGTTGAAGCCGCTTCGTACGCCGCCGCGGCGCATTCGGCAAACGGCATCACGGTGAACACGCCGAGCCAGTTGTGATACGCAGCGACACCGGCGTGGGCCAGTGCATACTTCGGATCGAGCGCGATCGCTTGTTGATAACAAACAATCGCCCGCGCGAAACCTTCTTCAGTAAATGTGTTCCAGTAGAAACGTCCGCGTAGATAAGCCTCGTGCGCCTGCGGATTGTCAGTGCCACGTTTCGCCAGACGCACGCGTTGATCGACCGTCAGGTGCGGCAGGATCGCTTCGGCGACTTCCGAAGAGATCTTGTCCTCGAGGTTGAGAACGTCCGTCAACTGTTCGTCAAACTGCTGCGCCCACGCGGTCGTTTCGTCGCGCACGTTGAGCAGTTGAATCGTTACGCGAATGCGTTCCGTCGAACGGCGGATACGGCCGTCC
>DASUPR010000570.1:0-4487 GCA_036281015.1 Pyrinomonadaceae bacterium | reverse complement strand
TTTGTCGAGCATTGCTCGTTCGCGACGGCTCGACGCCGCGACGCGGCTGCGGCGGATTGCTTCGCGCGCAGCGGTGGTTAGTTTTACTTCGCCGCGAAGAGCACGTCTGAGTTTTTGCGTGACGGACATCGAGCGGTGTTAAGCGTGAAGCGAGAAGTCTTCGAGCGCGGCGAGTATGCGCTCTGAAGTGTGTCCGTCCCACAGCGGAGGGTGGCTGGTTGTGCTTTTTGCTGAACCGTTCAAAGCGGCTTTGGCGGCGGTGATAATTCGGGCCGTGTCAGTGCCGACGATGACGTTGCTGCCGAGTTCTACAGTAATTGGCCGCTCGGTATTTTCGCGCAACGTCAGACACGGTATACCGAGCGCCGTCGTTTCTTCCTGAATGCCCCCGGAATCGGTTAACACGAGCCGCGCGCCGCTGTAGAGATTCAGGAAATCGAGATAACCAAGCGGATCGATCAGCCGCAGGTTTTTGATCGCCGCGACGCGATCGCTCAAACCAAGCTCGGCGATCGTCTTTCGCGTTCGCGGATGGACCGGAAAGATCACCGGCAGCTTTTCCGCGATCGACTCGAGCGCCGAGAGTATGCGCGTAAACGTCTCGCGTTGATCGACATTCGACGGACGGTGCAACGTCAACACCGCATAATCCGCATCGTCAACGCCAAGCTCAACTCTCGCTCGCGACTGCCGCGCCTGTTCCAGGTTTTGCAGCAACGAATCGATCATCACATTGCCGACGAAACGTATTCGTTCTGCGGGAATGCCTTCGGCGCGCAGATTCGCGCCCGCGTCTTCCGACGGCGTCAACAGCAAATCCGCGATCTGATCAGTCAAGAGACGATTGATCTCTTCGGGCATCGTGCGATCGCGGCTGCGCAAACCCGCCTCGACATGCGCCACCTTGATCCCGAGCTTCACACACACGAGCGCGCACGCGAGCGTCGAATTCACGTCGCCGACAACAAGCACCCAATCCGGTTTTTCCTGCAGTACGACGGGTTCGAAACGCTCCATCACCGCGGCTGTTTGCGCGGCGTGTGAACCGGAGCCGACGCCGAGATGCATGTCGGGTTGCGGGAGTTTGAGATCGCGGAAAAACGAGTCGGACATCGCCGCGTCGTAGTGTTGTCCGGTATGGACCACGAGCGGCAGAAACTTCGACGGCGCACGCTTCATCGCGGCGACAATCGGCGCCACCTTCATGAAATTCGGCCGCGCGCCGACGACGTTGATGACTTTGAGCATCTATCTGTTTGGGCTTTAATCCCTGTCCTTTAAAGCCGGATAATGCGCGCCTTACTTTCCTTGCGGAGGTCGCCGTTCAGCGCGTTGCGCGTGTCGACGATCAATGGCGCGAGACGACAAACGCGCCCGTAATCGATGTCGCTGTGGTCCGTCACGATGATCACGCAATCCGCGGCTTTCAACTGCTCGTCGCTCAACTCGACCGAATTCAACGGCTCGCCGTTCGCATCCGTGTGCGCATCGTCAAATCGCACCTCACTCACAAACGGATCGTGATAACTCACGTTCGCGCCTTTCGCACGCAAACGATCAATGATCGACAACGCCGGACTCTCGCGCACGTCGTTCACGTCCTTCTTATAAGCCACGCCCAGCAACAAAACACTCGAACCGTTCATCGCCTTGCGCTCGTCGTTCAACCCGTCCGCAACCAACTGCACGACGTGCTCCGGCATGCGCGAATTGACTTCCTCGGCAAGACTGATGAAGCGCGAATCAAAACCGTGTTGACGCGCCTTCCACGAAAGATAATGCGGGTCGAGCGGGATGCAATGACCGCCGATTCCCGGCCCCGGATAAAACGCCATGAACCCAAACGGCTTCGTCGCCGCTGCGCGAATCACTTCCCACGTATCGATGTTCAGCGCGTAACAAAGCCGCGCCATCTCGTTCGCCATGCCGATGTTCACCGCGCGAAACGTGTTTTCCAAAAGCTTCGCCGCTTCCGCCACGCGCGCGGAGCTCACCGCGTGAACGTCCCGCACGATCTGCGAATACAGATGCGCTGCGACCGCGGTTGAATCCTCCGTCACACCGCCCACGACTTTGGGAATGTTGTGCGTCAGGAACTGCGGATTGCCCGGGTCGACGCGCTCGGGCGAGAACGCCAGCAGAAAATCCTGGTCCAACTGCAAACCGGTCTCTTCAAACATCGGCAGCAACACTTCGTCGGTCGTGCCGGGATAGGTCGTCGATTCGAGAATGATCAGGTGTCCGCGGCGCAGCCGTTTTCTAATCTCTTCGGCGGCGGCGAGGATGTAAGAAACGTCCGGCTCTTTCGTCTTTCTGAGCGGCGTCGGCACGCAGATGATGATCGCGTCGCACTCCGCGAGATGATCGAAATTTGTCGTCGCGCTAAGCCGTTTGGCCGCGACCAGCTCCTGCACGCGCGCGGAAGGCACGTCGCCGATGTACGACTGGCCGCTGTTGATCTGCTCCGCCTTGATTTCGTCGACTTCAAAGCCCGTGGCGGTGAAACCCTTGCCCGCAAATTCCACGACCAGAGGCAGTCCAACGTAACCGAGACCAATAACCCCAATATGGAACTGTTTGTTTGTGATACGACCGATGAGTTCGTTGTTCATAAGTGGTGCCGAAAGACTAGTGAGCGCACGGAAGCGTGTCAAGCCACAGATTTTTGTTGACAGCCGCGGCTGTGGCCACTATATCGACACGGTCCATGCCTGAAAAAACCCCCAGCTCAGCGGCAAAACTCGTCCGCGGCCTCAGCATGCTCGACGCCACGATGATCGTGGTCGGGTCGATGATCGGCTCCGGGATCTTCATCACGTCGGCGGAATCGTCGCGATTGGTGGGTTCGCCGGGCTGGCTGTTGGTGGCGTGGGCGCTCGCCGGCGTGCTCACGATCACGGGCGCGCTGTGTTGCGCGGAACTCGCCGCGATGTGGCCGCGCGCGGGCGGGCAGTACGTGTTTTTGCGCGAAGCTTATGGTCCGTCGATCGGGTTTCTCTTCGGTTGGGGTCTGTTTCTGATCATTCAAACGGGGACGATTGCTGCGGTGGCGGTCGCGTTTGCGAACTTCACGGGCGCGCTTACCGATTGGATCTCGGGCGAGCACTATCTCGTTTCGCCGCTCGTCGTCATCAAGCCGTTCACGGTTGGCGGATTGAGTTTCAATGGCTATGCGCTCAGCTTATCGTCGCAGCAACTACTGGCCGTTGTGATGATCCTGTTCCTCACGTTCATCAACACGCGCGGGCTGCAAACCGGAAAGACGATTCAAAACACTTTCACGTTTACGAAAACTGCCGCGTTGCTCGGGTTGATCGTGATCGGCCTGCTGATTGGCTGGAACTACGGCAGCGCGGCTTACACGTCGTCGTGGTGGAGCTCGTGGGAAAACGGATGGAGACCGACAGCCGCACAGGTTTGGTTTGAACCGTCGACTGACGGGCTGCTCGTGTTGGCGCTCGTTATGTTGCTCGGCCGCGCGATGGTTGGACCACTGTTCGCGCAGTCAGCGTGGAACAATGTGACGTTTACGGCGGGTGAAGTGCGCGATCCGGGGAAGAACCTTCCGCGCGCGTTGCTGCTCGGTTGCGGCATTGTTGTCACGCTCTATCTGCTCGCGAATCTGGCCTACGTCGTCACGCTTCCGCTCGCCGGAATTCAAAACGCGCCGCAGAATCGCGTCGCGACCGCGGTGATGCAAGCCGTGCTTGGACCAAGCGGCACGATCGTCATGGCGCTGGCGATCATGATCTCGACGTTTGGTTGTAACAACGGATTGATCCTCGCGGGTGCGCGCGTTTATTACGCGATGGCGCGTGATGGTTTGTTTTTCAAGAAAGTCGACAGTCTCAATGCGCATCACGTGCCGGCGGTTGCGTTGCTGGCGCAGGGCGTGTGGGCGTCGTTGCTCGTGCTGCCGCGTACGGTGACGGTGAATCCACAAACGGGGGCGTTTGCGTACGGGAATGTTTACACACAGCTACTCGAGTACATCGTGTCGGCGGATTTGGTCTTGTACATGTTGATGGTTGGCGCGGTGATCGTGATGCGGCGCAAGGCGCCGGATATTGAGCGGCCGTACCGGACGTTTGGTTATCCGGTGGTGCCGTTGATTTACTTGGTTGTAGCGGGATTGTTTGTTGTTGACCTGGCGATACTCGCGCCGGCGACGTCGGGTGTTGGGTACATCCTGGTTTTAACGGGAGTGCCTATTTATTACGTCTGGCGGAGAGGGATTTAAAGCCGACGGGAAAATCAATTTACTTAACCCACTCGTCGGCGATTTCCGTTTCGACTTTAACTGGAACGGTCTTTAAATACTCTTGTCCGGCGGCGCACATGATCCGTTCGACTTTTGCTGCAATCTCCTCTGCTTCGTCGGCGTCGGCTTCAACAACGATTTCGTCGTGAATGATGTTGACGATCTGCGCGTTCGTGGGGCTGAGCTCGTCTTTCAAGAGCCGCAAGGCGCGTTTCAGAATGTCGGC
>DASUPR010000569.1:0-7378 GCA_036281015.1 Pyrinomonadaceae bacterium | reverse complement strand
AGACCGTTCGGATGCTGGAACATCGGGTCTGACGGGAACAGGTTGATCGCGCCAAACTCCACCGGCGTGTAGGCCAACGCGCCATTGGTGCCGCGGTCGATCTTGCCGGCATACCATTGGTACTTGACCGTCTCGTTGAAGTTCGCAAACTGGTCTGCACGCTGCACGCTGTTCCAGCCGACGTTCATGCCGAAGCTCGAGGCTGCGTCGAAGCTCACGAGTTGCGGATGCAGTCCCACGTACTTCGACATCTTCTGCGTGATCGGCGCTTTGAACGGCGGCGGCCAGTTGAAGTTGTGTTGCAGGACCAGCGACGACGGAGCGATCGAGTTCTTCAGGTTGACATTGATGCAGTCACCCGCGTTCGCGCGCAGGATTAGCGGCTCGATCGGAACGCCGGCGTTCAGCTTGCCGTTGGCGTCGAGGTCTTCACTACGGACGTACAGGATGCCCATCAAAGTAGACATCCAACCCGATTGCGGACCGCGATCGTTGAAGACAAGTTCACCGCCGGGCAAAGCTGCCTGTGCGGTAACAGCAGTGATGTTGAAGGTACGCGTTCGCGCACCCGCCGGACACGTTGCGTAAGTGACGTTCGTGGTCGGCGCAACAGGATTGTTCGGTAACGGACTCAATCCCGTCGCCACCGCGGTTGGATCGTAGGAGCGGAAGAGTCCCCACAAGCCGTGCGCCAATCCCGTTTCATCCCAGCTCGGGCTGTAGAGATAGTCGACACAGTTTGCGGTGCTTTGTCCGTCCGGACACTTGCGCACAGATCCTCCGGTCGCCAGTGGCGCCGAAGACGACGGCACTTTGAACAGCAGTTCGAAGTGTTCCGACAAGCCCATCGGTTGATTGCTGCGATAACCGGAGTTACCCCACGACGGTTCGGCCAACCACCTCGGGCCCATCAGGTTGAACTGGTGAGCGAAGACGTGGGCGCCGACCAGCACGCGAACCTGAACGTTGTCGTTCTGATAAGCGCGCATCAGTGGCGTTTGCGGTTCCGGGTTTTGATTCGGGTTGTTTGTCTTGGCGGCCTGGTTATCGAATGCGTAAGACAAGTCGCCCTTAGGCAGACGGAACGGTATCGGCTCGTTGTAGTAATTGACTGACTGGGTGCCGGTGATCGGGATGTTTCCGGTACTGACCAGTCTCGGCATCACCCCGTTGACGGTAATCGGATTTCCCACGTACTCCGGAAACACTGCCGGATTGATCGCATGAGTGGGGTCACGCCATCCCTTGTCCTTCGCTGGATCGGGTGCAGTCTTCGAAGCCGCCGTATACGCGAGTTGCAGATCCTGAAACTCGAGCAGGAACTCGCGATAACTGTCAGTCCGGTTCGCAGTGAGGATGTTGGCCATCCAGCTCGTTGGACCACCATCCGGCCGCACTGGCGCCTGGGTGATTGGACCACCGCCCATCGGCGAGCCGTCCAGGTTTTGCCAGACCGAATCTTTTGGTTCGACTACGAGACCAGCGTAGAGACCGGCCTGCTGGTGCGTCGAAGGACCAAAGTGATCGTGCGTGAACACCGTTCGCAACGTGCGATCGACGTTCTGACTGTCGACAACAGGATCGAGATACCAACGTTGAACGGTGGTCTGTGCGCCGAGCCATTGCGAAGCGCACTGCGCCGGTGGATTTGGCCCACCGCAGATTTCCGCCGGTGGCGGTTTCGGCACGAGGGTCGCTGTCGGGCAACCTGTACATCCCGTCCACGATCCGCCGGGCGCCTTGATCGCGTGAATAATCTCCTGCACTTCGTCGGGACTGAACGTTCCGTCTTCGTAATTGAAGCCGTTGCCGGCGCCGTCCGAAGAAGTCACATCAAACTTCACGAGGTGAATGTGCTGGCCGAGAATGTCGGTCGGCGTGCGCACCTGGAAGTCGTCGACGAGCCAATAATTGGGCACGAGGTTCGTGTGCCAGTATTCGACGATGTCCCCTGAGTTACCGCGGAAGAACAGCGGCTCGGGCTTGCGCGTGTTGTTCATCGTCGGGGAAACGTCGTTCCACAGAGTCAGGATGCGTTGTTGCGGGAAGTGCCATTTCTGTTGGTTGAGAACGACGTTGAGTTGAATCGCGGCGGCCTTGTAACGGCGCAGGCGCTGGTTCTTTGTAACCGGATCGAAGTTGATCGGGTTGCCATTGTCATCGACTGCCGGATCGGCATACGGCGCACCCATTTGTGGTCCAAGCGGCAAGCCGTTCAACACATAGCCCGTCGGCTTGGGTTGCGTCATCTGCGGAGACGTTGAATTCGGCGGCGGACAACTTCCGGCAGTGCCGTCCGGGAAGAAGCTTGGACGGCAACGCACGCCGAAGAACTTCATCGCGACTTGTTCAACCTTGGTTCCCACTTCCGGCAACTGCTTGGCCGTCAAAGTCGCGAAGTCTTTACTCCAGTCAAATTGATCGTGCTTCTCGTAAGAGATCGTGCCGCCCGTCGTGACGTGACGCGGCAGACCACCGTCGAGAAAACCTCCCGATCCATCCGGTGCGAAATCGAGCGGCGGATGCGGCGCGCGCATGCCGGCGATTCCGGGGATGAAGTACGGGAAACCGGGGTTCTGGGTCACCTTGTCGCCGGTCGGATCGGGATCCGCTGGCGTGCCGTAAACGATCTGGCCGTTCTTGATGTGGACCGCAGAAGGCATCGGCGCCATCGGCAACGTCGGCATCGGCACGATGGCCGGCGACGGCGTTCCGGCTTGAATCTCGCCGTCAGGCAACGCGCGGGCGTCGGCTGTCGGAATGCCGTTGGCGTCGAGTTTTGTACCTTCTTCGAACGTGTCGTGCGTGCGCCACATGGCCCACATACCGGCCGCGAAGTGCGGATAGAAGTGGCAGTGGAAGATCGAGTCGCCGACGACCTTGTTACGGTTGCCGGAGCCGTTGAACGTCATCTCCAGCGTGTAGCTCGCGCCCGGGCTAATCATCTGGCTGTCGAGATACGCACCTTGATCGCTGTTCGGCGACATCAGCCACTGATGCGCGTGCTGGTGATGCACGTGCGTGGCGACGGTGCCGCCGTGATGAATTCTGAACTTCGTGTGGTCGTTGATGTAGCTGTGATAGACGTTTGAAGGATCGTCCGGATAGTACGCCTTCGTCGCTTTAACAAGCGGCTTCATGCTGTACGGAAAACCCGTAGCAGGCGTCTTCGTACCGGCGCAGTTCGGATCGCTCGCGAGTTGAGCGGCAGTACACAACACCGGAGCGGCCGGTCCGGTTGTCGGAACCGGAGGCTGTGCCGGCAACGTCGTGAACGCCGGCAACACGCTCGAGTTAGCCGGACGATCGACGAGCATCGCGGGATCGCCCACCGACCACGCGCTCAGGAAGAACTCTTCAAACTTGCAATCGACGCAGGGTCCCATTGGACCGACGCCGATGCGGTTGGCATAAACCTCAGCGCCGATGCCGCCAGTGCCGTAGTTGATCGCAAAGCCGTCGAAGCCTGCGTTGACGGTGCTGGCCATCTGCGGATCGGTAAACACCGGAAATGCCTGCGTCGCGATCTGCCCGACCTCGTGATAGATGATCGTGAGCTCGCGATACGGCTGTTTGCGATCCGGCGAGGCGGGGTTAGCGCAGAAAAGCGGATTGCCTGCGCCGGTTCCGTTATTCGCCGCGTTGCACGGAGGCTCGGGATTGTTCACGCCGGTGGTGCCGGGGAATCTTCCCGCTTTTGGACCAGTGATGACCGCCGTGAGATCGCTGTAGAGAAGATTTGGATTGGCCTGGTCGTCCCACATCCTCAGGATGTACGTGCCGGCCGGACGAGCAGCGTTGACTGGATACTTGGCGTTGTAGTCGATGATCGGCTGTTTGTCCGCGGTGAATTGCGGAACGCCGTTGACTTTCTTTTGCGCCCAGTCGAGTTCCTGTTTCGTGATCTGGCTGCGATACCACTCAGCGCCTTGTGGCTGCACGTTCAATGCGCCGAAGAGCCCGCGGCTGATTTGACCGGTCGGTTGCGCAGTGGCGTCGCCCATCGTGTAGAGCAGGAACGTGCCTTCGTTTCTGATGAAAGTTTTGTAAACCTGCGTCGGCGGCGTCGGCATCGGTGTTGGCAGCGGCGGCGGCGCCGATGGTGTAGCCAGACTCGAAGAGTTCTTTCCGACAAACGAAGCGTCGTCCTGACTGCTCGTGGTCCATTCCACGCCCTGGATGAACAGGGAGACTTCCTTTGTCGCGACTGCCGGTGAATTCGGCGTCGAGCTGTCGAACGCAGCTTGCGGAATCGCATTCGTGAAAGTTACTTCGAGGCAATCGCCGACGTTGGCGCGCAGCACAATCGGGCGCGGCCGTTTGCCGTCACGCAATCGGATGTTATTGCCGGTGCCGGTCGTATCGGCTCTCAGTGCAAACACGAACGCGTTTGGAATCGTAGCGCCGAGGCGATTGAGCATTACCGGCTGTGGAATTGCGACAACATCAGCTTTGACAGTGCGCGTGCATTGGACCTGCATCGGCGCGGCCGGTGTTGCCGGCGCTGTCGTCGCTGGAGTCTCGGGTTTCTTTGGTTCAGTTTCAGCTTTCGCTGAGTCAGCGGTTTTAGCGACCGTCTCCTCAGCAGCAGGAGCAGCTACGTCATCGCTGATGGGAGTAGCGACACTCGGTGCGGTGTTAGCCGCAGGCTTCGGAGCCGAAGCTGTTAGCTGTGCTACTGGTTTGTCCACTGCAGCAACGGGCGTTTGAGCGCCTGCGATCGCCACGGCAAACAAACAAAAGATGATCACTGTTAATGAGGCAACAATGTGGACGGGGGATCTCGAACCGAGCATTTTTACTCTCCTTGTTTGACGTTGCCGCTAGTGGCGAACATTAAAAAAGACTGAGGATCAAAATTGACACTCGGGGACAACTTCCGAGGATAGGTTTGTTCAAGCAATCGAGAGCTGGCTTAAGCGGGTGACCAGCGCGTGAGTTACCAATAAGCGCCCTTACATATTGACACTCGCAGACTAGTAGTCTTAACCTTCCATGTCAAGCAAAATTCCTTGCAGAAGATCGAAAACGCGTTTAGTAATCCAATCTGAAGTTTTAACTGCCAGTCCTCCGCCCGGACTTAACACGCTCTGAGATTATCTTTCGCCTTTCACCTAATGGGAGAAAAAGGGTGGCGACTTACATCACTGTAGTCAAATTTGGCGGCACTTCAATTCAGGACGCACCTGCGTTTGAACGTGTCGCGCGAATCGTCAAAGCGAAAGAGTCATCCGCATTGATCGTTGTCGCGTCGGCGATGAGTGGCGTAACGGACGCCCTTATTGCGAGTTTTCGTGGCGTTTCGACTAAAGGTGTTGAAGCTTCCGCCCGATCGCTTGAAGAACATTTTGCGCGGCATCTTGAAGTCGGACAAAATTTGTCACCGCTGCGTTTTGCCCGGCTGGAAAGTTTGATCGAAAACAGTCGCAGCGAAATTGTTGAATCGCTCACACGTGCAGCGAGTAACGGCAAAGTGGATCTCCGTTTGCACGATGCTGTTGCTTCGCATGGTGAACGGCTTGCTGCAAACCTGTTGGCGCTGGTGTTGGAAGAACATGGAATGCCGGCTCATCACGTTGATGCGCGCAGTTGTGTGATTACTAACAACGATCACGGAAATGCAGCGCCGCTGTTGGCAGAGTTGCAGCAGAAGACGCGCGCGGAGTTGTTGCCGTTGTTAGACCAGAAACGCGTTCCGGTGTTGGGTGGATTTATCGGTTCGACAACTGACGGCGTAACCACAACGCTCGGACGCGGCAGTTCTGATTACTCAGCAACACTGCTCGGCGCTGCGGTTCACGCACGTGAAATCGAGATCTGGACCGACGTCGATGGAATTCAAACTGCCGATCCTCGTCTGGTGCAGGCGACGCGCACTGTGCCGCACGTTTCCTACTCGGAAGCAGCACAACTCGCAAAGCTCGGGGCGCGAGTGATGCACCCGAAGATGATCGAACCCGTGATCGCGCAACGCATTCCGATCCGCATCTTGAATTCACACGCGCCACAACAACCCGGCACGCTGATCTCAGCAGAAGCGCACCCGAACGGCACAGTGAAAGCGATTGCTCACAAAATTGCGGGAGAGAGTGCGATTGTGGGTTGTGTCGGACACGGATTGGACTTCAAGTTCCGCGTCGAATCTGCTGAAGTGGGCTCCGTGGTGCGGCGTCTGCACGCTGCGATCTTCGAAACCTAGTTGGTCCGCTTGGTGGCCTCGGCGAGAAGGTCGACGATCTTCGTTGGCGAAGTCAGACCATAGGTGCGCGTCCAATAATCACTCGAGTCGTTACCGATCAGTATCATCGGCGTGTGATCGTTTTTGTTGGAAACGGCCGCGCCGAGGGCCTGCAACACCAAATCGATCCGTCCTTTATCGCCGGTGACAAAAGTCCAGCCTGGACCGGCTTTGAACTTACTTGCGAAGTCGTGCAATCGCTCGGGCGTGTCGGTAGACGGATCGACACTGATCGAGATCAGTTCAACCTCGATACCGCGCGTGGCGGCTTCCTGTTGCACGCGGCGAAACGTCGCAGCCAGCGACGGACAGATCGCGGTGCAGGTAGTGAACACGAAGTTGATCGCGACTGTCTTGCCCTTAATTAAGTCTGAATAAAAATTGAGCGATTTGCCGTATTGGTCGAGCACCGGAGTGTCGGGAATCTTCGACGAAGAGAAAGCGGACGATCCCTTAGTTGATTCGGAGTTCGGTTCCGGGCTCGGCGTCGGAGTGGGTGAAGGCTCTTCCTTCGGTTTTGTCTGCGGCACTAACCGCATCTTGCACTTCGGACACGTTCCGCGCTTCGAGGAAACGATCTCGGGATGCATCGGGCACGTGTAGCGAGTCTTCTTTGTCTGCGCGGCGATCTCCGGCGCGAGCAGCAATGCAAGACAGAATACGAGAAGTATTTTGAAATTTTTTACTTTCATGATCCCTTTATTCCTGTGGGGCCTTGTCGCCTAAAACGCTTTCGACGACCTCGATTAATGCCTCGCTCTTCGCGAGTCCAAACGCTTTCTTCCACAAACCGGTGGGCTCGTTGCCGACGATGACGATGTTGTAATGGTCCTGCTTGTCGGTGACGAACTGGCCGATCTTCTTCAACACAAACTCGACGTTCTCTTTGCTGCCGGTCAAAAAATACCAACCGGGCCGCGCGTGAAACTTTTTGCCGAACGCTTTCAGTTCCGCCGGCGTGTCGACCGTCGGATCGACGCTGATCGAAATGATGCGTGCGTCTTTGCCGAGTCGTTCTCCGAGTGCTTCCTGCACCTTTTCGAGATTGCGCGTGATCGGCAAACAGCTTCCCTGGCATGTCGCAAAGAATGAATTGATGATGACGGTTTTGCCCTTTAATAGATCGCTGTAGAAACGCAT
>DASUPR010000568.1:0-20523 GCA_036281015.1 Pyrinomonadaceae bacterium | reverse complement strand
ACCGAGAATCGCGTTGCCGATGCCGCCGCCTTCGCCCACCGGCCGCGGCACATCCGTCAGAAACTGAATGTTGAGCGAGCCGATTCCCTGCCACGCGATATACGAAAGAATGATCAGCAACGCGCCGACCGCGAGCAGCGTACACAACGCCGTCAGGCCCGTCATAAAGGCACTGTTCGCACGGCGTATTCGATCTGCGTGGTCCATTATGCTGCCCTGCCGACTCCGCCCGTCTTTCGTGTCACGTTCCACACCAGCACGCGCGCGATGCCATTCACGACAAACGTCACGAAAAACAAGATCAGTCCCAGCTCAACCAGCGAGCTCAAATAAAGATCGCCGGTCGCTTCCGTAAACTCGTTCGCGATCGCCGAAGCGATCGTGTATGAAGGATCGAAAAGCGAGAGACTGATCTCGGGACGATTGCCGATCACCATCGTCACGGCCATCGTCTCGCCCAGCGCGCGGCCAAGACCAAGAATCACGGCGCCCGCGATGCCCGGTGCGCCGTTTACCAACACAACGCGAATCATTTCCCACTTGGTCGCGCCGAGTGCGAGCGCGGCTTCACGCTGCGAACCCGGCACCGCAGTCAGTACATCACGCACCACGGCGGAAATGATCGGCGTGACCATGATGGCGAGAATGATTCCTCCCGTGAGCAAGCCAATACCAGTGATCTGTCCTTTGAAGAGCGGCAGCCATCCAAATGCGCTCGCCAGGAGCGGTTGAATGTGGTTGCGCAAAAACGGAGCCAGCACGAAGATGCCCCAGAGGCCATAGACCACTGAAGGAATCGCCGCGAGCAGTTCCACGAGAAAACCAACCGGACGCGCTAGCCAGTGCGGCGCCTGCTCAACCAGAAAAATCGCAATACCCAAAGAGAACGGAACGCTGATGACGAGCGCGATCAGCGATGAAGCGACCGTGCCGTAGATGAACGGCAACGCGCCAAACTCGCCTTTGATCGGGTCCCATCGTTGACCGGTCAAAAAGCCAAAGCCAAACTGACGAACCGAAAGCATCGAATCGCTGGCCAAGGCGATGACCATTGCGACCACAACTCCCACCATCAACAACGCGACCGCGAGCATCAGCACTCGGTAAATCGCGTCGCCCGTATTACCAGTTGGTGAAAGCGCCCGGCGCCAGGTCGAGACCTGTCCGACAAAATTCGGGTTATCACTTTCCGGCGCCGAGCTCATCAGCTTTGTCTAAGTGGCGTTCCTCCAGCCGTTATCGCGTTGATCTTTGCTTCCGCCCGTTTCACGATGTCGTCCGGCAATGGCGCGTACTGCAAGTCTTTTGCGAAAGCCTCGCCGTCGTGAATTCCCCACCACAGAAAATCGACGAGCGCCTTTCCCTTGGCCGCGTCTTTCTGATCTTTATAGACGAGGATGTACGTGTAGCTCGCAATCGGATAAGCCTGCGCGCCGGTCGCGTTTGTTATCGACACGCGCAGATCTTCGGGCGTGTTTGCAGCAGACCCGGCTGCCGCTGCGGTGACCGAATCGATTGTTGGCTCGACGAAGTTGCCACTCGAATTTTTGATATGGGCCACCGGAAGTTTGTTCTGCACCGCGTACGCCAACTCAACGTAACCAATCGTGTTCGGCGTGTTCTTGACCTGGCCTGTCACACCTTCGTTGCCTTTGCCGCCGAGGCCAATCGGCCAACTCGGCGACGTACCCGATCCAACTTTCTCTTTCCACTCCGCGCTTACCTTCGAAAGGTAATCAGTGAACACAGCGGAAGTGCCGCTGCCATCCGAACGGTGGACCACGGTGATGTCGTTCGCCGGTAAGGTCACGCCCGGGTTGTCAGCTGCAATCCTCGCGTCGTTCCACTTCGTAACTTTGCCCAGGTAAATATCCGCGATCACCTCGGATGAAAAACGCAGCGGCTGGTTCACACCTGCAAGGTTGTAAGTAATCACCACCGCGCCGAGCACGGTCGGAATGTGCAGTATCTCGCCGGGCGCCGACTTCAGATCTTCATCCCTCATCGGCGCGTCCGAAGCACCGAAATCGACGGTCTGTTCCTTGAGCTGCTTGATACCGCCGCCGGAACCGATCGACTGATAGTCGATCCGCACGTTCGCGTGGACCTTCTCATACTCACTCAACCACTTCTGATAAAGCGGATTCGGGAAAGTCGCGCCCGCGCCATGCAAACTCACCCTCCCACTGCCGCCCGCGCCGCCGCCATTACAGGCAAACGACGTAACTAAAACCACTGCGGCGCAAATGCAGGCGAGCAGTTGAGATCCTCTCTGGAAAACAGACATTTAGTATCTCCTGTGTGCTGGTCGGGCTGATTGTCGAGAGCTTTTGCAAAGACCAATGTAGGCAGCGCGTGTTACATCCGACTGAACATCGTCTGAACTCTCCGTTAACAGCGGCGGCAGGACCTCATTTTAGTGGGAATTTATTGGGTTTTCGAGGTCAGCAGGCGATAACCGACATTGACCATCGTCTCGATGTGTAAGCCGAAATCCGAGAGCTTGGCCCGTAAACGATAGATGTAAACGTGCAAGCTCTCGGAATTAAGCGGCTTGTTGCTGCCCCAGACCGAGGACCAGAGGTCCTCGGCCGTCACGATGCGATCCGGGGTGCGCGTCAGGCGCGAGAAGATCAGAAACTCCGTGCGCGGCAGCTTGATAGCCTGGCCGCCGCACGCAACGTAGTAGTTCTTGTGCTCCACGCGCAGAAAGCCGTCGTCGTAAACGTCTTGATCTGTGTCGACCACGGTCGTGCCCTGCGCGCCGCTTGCTGACTCTGGTTTAGTTATCACTTGCATTTGCCAGCTCCAGTACGGTTACTAAAACTTCAACTTCATCCCAAACTGCATGACACGCGGACCACCGACAGTGTCTGTGATCTTTCCGAAGTCCGTGCCTGCCTCACCGATCACGGTGTTGGGAAGAGCGAAATTCACATTGTTGAAGACGTTGAAAACATCCCAGCGAAGCTCAAACCCGACGCGCTCAGTGAGGCGTGTGGTCTTTGATAACCCCATGTCGAGTCGCTTCTGGTTGAAGCCACGCAGGATGTTCCGGCCCAGGTTGCCGAAGCCGCGGTTGTTTGGATAACCACCAGCGAGAGTCATCGGCGAGCAAAGCGCCGCGGGATTGAACGCCTGCTCAGTCGGATCCGAACCGGTTTGCTGTAACTGGTCCAATGTTCCGCAAAGCGACGGACGTCCAAAGGCCAGGCGGTATAGACCACCCGAACCGAGTCGGAGATTTGCGTAATTCGCCGGCGTTCCAACCGTCACTTCCGGTGAAAAGATCGAGTACGGCAGTCCTGACTGTGCTTGTCCGAAACCGGAGAGCCGCCAGCCGGTAAGGAACTTCGAGTTAGAACCAAAACTCGGAATGTCGTAAACAAAGCTCAGGCTGAAACGGTGCGGGCGATCGAAATCCGAGACCGCACGATTCGCATTCGTGTCGAACGCGTTGCCCTGTGCAGTGAAGCCGACGTTAGGCAAGTCAGGCTTGCCGCCGCCCGCGGTGCTGCCCGGATCAGCCGAAGCGTTGTCGATCGATTTCGAGAACGTGTACGCGGCGTTGAACTGAAGACCGCGCGAGAGTCGTTTCGTCACGCTTAGCTGGGCCGAGTGATAGGTGGAATACGCGGAGTTGCCCAGCATGATTGCTTCGGGAACGTCAAAGCCGAGGAACGGCGAGCGTCCTTCGAAGGTGATTACAGCGCCCGCCGGGTTCCCGAGATTCAGGTCGATCATTCCGCCGAGCGTCGGATTCGCAAAACCGAACGCTTTGCCTAAACCTCTCGCCCTGGCTGTCGAACCGGAGTTCAATGGCCCAAGCGGACTTCCCGCGGCTACGTACGCGCGATTGAAACGTTCGTAGATGAAGTCGGGTGTGTTTGGATCGTTAAGGTCAAAGCCCTGTGCGAACGACGTAGCCTGGAGCAACTTGGTGCCCTTCGAACCAACGTAACGAACCTCAACGAGCAGGTTATTGTTGAACTCATACTGGCCGCCAAAATTCCACTGCTGAACGTATGGCGTTCGCAGGTTGCGATCGACCGCGCGAAACTCAAAAGTCTCGGCGATGTTTCCTCTAAACGGAAGACCGGTAGCCGGGTCGATGGGATTGAGTGTTCCATCGGCGCCACGAGTCACGTTTGTGTTGTCGCGAATCTGATAGGTTCCGTTTGCGCCGCCGGTGCGCACCACGCGATTCGGCAGATATTGGCTGAAAGGAAAGTTTGGATCCTGCTGTGACCACGCCGTGTTAAGCGGCACGTTGCTGCCCGGGAAAGTCACTTCCTCTTCGCGTAAGTGCGGATAGTTGCTGAAGACCGTGTTGATGAATGCCGCTGAGGGACGGTCGAAGAAAACACCGTAACCGCCGCGAAGCACCAAGCGGTTGTTATCAAAGGGCGTCCAGGCAAAACCGATGCGCGGAGCAAAGTTGTTCAGGTCCTGTTTGTGTATCGTGCTCTTCGTCGCGGCACGGGTTGTCGCTTGAATCGAAGCGTCAACAGCCGCGAAGCCAGTCAGACCGGCGTTCGAAGGAACGAGGAAACCGGCGATCGGATTATCGAAATCAGTTACCAAAGAGGGATCGAAGTTACCAATCAACCCGTTCTCTTCTTCCGGCCAGCCGAACCACTCCCAACGCACACCGGCGTTCAGCGTCAACTTACGATTCACTTTCCAATCGTCCGCCACATACGCGCTCACGTCGCGAAAACGGAACCGCTTTTCCGTAACGCCAAACTGGGTATCGGCTTCGGTGGCAACACCGCGGAGAAGCTGGGTGAAGTTGTCGTACTTTTCAAACTCCGTTGCCTGCTCCTCGGGCAGCG
Organism: Pyrinomonadaceae bacterium; assembly: GCA_036281015.1. Classification (GTDB taxonomy): domain Bacteria; phylum Acidobacteriota; class Blastocatellia; order Pyrinomonadales; family Pyrinomonadaceae; genus PSRF01. The sequence goes on along the minus strand of DASUPR010000568.1, from coordinate 15,688 downwards.
CCGTGTTGAAGCTGTGACGTTTTCCTTCGACGCCAAAGCGCAAGGTGTGGTCGCCGCGGATGTAAGTGATGTTGTCGGCGAGCGAGAAGGTCTTCTGCTCGCGACGATTGAAGGAGTCGTTTGGTCCACCGAAGGAGAACCTTTCGAGAAGCGTTCCCGGGCGTCCTACATAGTGGCCCAATCGTACCGTGCCGGGCCCTTGATCGAACGCGACGGCGGGATTTGGTATTCCTACAGACTCATTCGTTATCGCAAGAAACGGATCGTCAAGGACGCGGGTGTTGTTCAATGAAAAGTAACCAAACCGAACTTCGTTGATGAACCGTGGACCAAACACATGCTGATCCGAGATTGCGAGCGTGCGATTGCGATCGGATCGCTTCACTGTGGCTGGCGAAGCAAGACTCGCCGGATCCGGGAAGGGATCGAAGCCCGGGAAGTTGGCCCAGAAGAGCGTTCCCGTCAACGTGTTCTTGTTGCTGAGACGCCCGTCGAGTTTGATCGTGAACTGGTCTTGCTCGAACTCCGCCGGAAACACGTTGCGTTGCCGGACGAAAGGATTTCCGCCATTGTTGCCGGCGACGTTGATGTCATTACCCACAATGTTGCCAGCCCTGGGCGCAGGAATCAGGAAGTCGCCCGTCGCGGGATTGCGCACGTTCAGCAGCGCGACGGCCGTGTCTGAAATACAGGCGCGATCGACCACGCCATTCACTGTCGGATTGCAATTAGCTTTAGGAATTGACGCGAGAATCGCGGGATTCAACTGGCTAAACGCCGCCCACAGGTTCTCTTTCGTTCGCGCGCCATTGATCAACCGCAACGCAGCCGGCAGGACCGTGATACTGCTGGCGGTACTCACGAAACCCGTGTTTGCCTGCGTGTGCTGATAGCCACCAAAGAAGAAAAACCTGTCTTTGATGATCGGACCACCAATGGTGAAGCCGCCCTCGTTACGCCTGGCCTTTGGCCGGTCGATGCCGTCTTTGTTGAAGAAGAAATCATTGGCGTTGAACTTTTCATTCTGCACGTAGTAGTACGCGCTGCCGTTGAATTGATTCGAACCGCTCTTGGTAACCAGTTGGAAGTTGCCGCCGCCCGATCGTCCGGTCGAGGCGTCGTAAAGACTCGTCTGTAGTTTTACTTCCGAGAGTGTTTCCGGAGCCGGTGCGATATTGCCGTTGAGCGAGCCTTCGTTTGACGTGATGTTGGTTGCGTCTACTCCGTTGAAGAACAAGCTCGTGCTCGTCGTGCGCGTGCCGTTTACTGATGGTGATTGATTACCGTTGCCGTTCGTTAGCACCGGCGATAAATCTGAGCTCACGCCGGCTTCGGCAGAGAGCAACTGCGTGAAGCTGCGTGTCGACGTCGGCACCTGGACCAACTGTTCAGAACTCAACTGCCGCGCGACAGTTGACGTTTCGGGGGTTATCAGCGCCGCACCTTCTGCGATGTTGACGACGGCGCCAACCTCGCCGATCTCCAACTTGTCCTCTAGTGTTCGCGGAATGCTCGCTTCTACTTCCACACGATCGCGAATGAGTCGCTTGAAACCCGTGATCTCGTAAGCCACTTCGTATGGGCCAGTGGGCAAACCGGGCAAGGTCCAATGTCCGTCACTGTCGGTAACGGCAGTTCGGGTCGCGCCGGTGCCGAGGTTCTTCACCACGACACTGACGCCGGGCAGGTTCGCGCCGTTTGGATCCTTCACAATGCCGGTGAGTGTTCCAACCGTGCCGGCCTGCGCGAACGTCGTCGCGTGAAAGGAGCACAGCAGAGATAGCGTTAACGAGATTAGAAAAAACCAACGGGGGCGCACGAAGGCGTTTAGGTACATTACTGGTTCTCCTGTCGATCAGTTGAGCGCGGTGAGTTCCAACGCGCAAAGCATGTTTTCTGGTTATCGAAGGAGAAACCCTAATGACCGGAGGTTAAAGACCAGTGAATATGACCTTAAATGTTTGTTAATCGGAAAGCTGCTGCTGCGGCTGGGATTCCGCAGCAGCAACGCAGAGACCCTGGGCTACTCACACTTCATTTCAATTTCCTCGTCCAGAGCGCCGCAGCGATCGATTCGAGGCTGCTGGTTGCTGATTTGGATCGCCGGCCACCGGTATCGGCGTAAGAGGATGACGGTTCCTCTTGACTGGGAAGACTTCCACGTCAATTGAAACGGCATCTGTACCAGCAGGCTCTGCCCGATAGGTATAGATACCTTCAACATCAAGCGGATCTACCGGCGGGTTTGCGGGAACCACGTTATAAAACACTTCAAGGACCACGAACCCTTCGATATACGGCGGCGGTACAGCATCCGGCGGTGGTGGCATCGGGGGAACCGGGATGTTCAAGTGACCGTAGATGTCACGGCAAACGACTTCCATCGCCCAGTTTGGAGGCAGCTGTTCGACTTTCCCGAATTGCGGTGGGGTCGGAACTTGACCACCTTTCAACTGGATTACCTTCTTGCGAAAGTTGATCGTAATCCCGGTGTTGTTGTGAACATTGATCTTGCTGGAGTAGTGGCCCGCCTGAGCATCTGGTACCGCGGTAAGGGCGGCATCCCGCTGCACCCCGCAAATGAATTTTGCGGCGTAAGTGTCAGTTACGGTTGGTTGTTGAGCTTCGGCAGTTTTTGCTGTGACTAGCAAGCCAAAGACGCTTACGAGTGCGAGCAAGGTGCCTCTTCGTACTAACTTTTTCATCTTTCTTCTCCTTTACATTCACTTCGGTAAAGAAAGGCGCTTCGCCGTGACACTGGTAAACAGAGTCATGCGCTACGCGATTAAGCGAGATTCAGGAGACCTGCTGGCGACTGAGGTGAGACAGTAAGGAGGTTTTGTTTTCGTCCACCCTTGGTTTGTCCGCAGTATTCCGGTCGGGAATCACGCCGTGAGTGCAATTTCTGGGCGTGAACCTACTTGTTCTTCCGCTAAGGATGGGCGATGTCAATAGTGGATTGGCGAATAATATTCCTGCATTTGATGACTGTCAACGAAGTTTTTGCGAGTGGACTTGAACACGTGGTCCGTGTCTCCGGGTGTTTTATTAACATGAACTTAACATCAACGTAACACCCGAAACATAGTATGAGGACTCTTCAAAAACAGCCTCGGCATGGTCCGGAAATCCGTGAATTATGGCAATTTCTAATGAGCTCAGCAGCGAAATAGCTGCCGCAATTCTGGTTGAAAAGAAGAGTCCGAAAGAACTCAACCAACTGAAGGACGTTATCCTGCGCGTTCATTCCACGCTCCAGAAGATGTCGGAGGACGAACGGACTGCGCGCGCGGAAGACAGAAACAAACGGGGGTCGTCAGAAAAGGCGGGGTCAACCTAATCCGCCGACAATGGCGGCATCCCATATCAACCAGTAGCGGCGCCGTTTCGAAGCGGGTCCGCTCTCCTCATCAAAGCCGAGACGAACAAACTTGCTAACAAGATTGCTGTCGTTTTTGATCGGCAGGTAGCTGAAGAAGTAACTGCTTCTAACCGGCAGGCCGAGTTCTCTGCGCATCTTGTTGATGTGGTCTTCACAATCGCCGGCAGCGCTGTCCTGCTGTGGATCACTCGAATCTGAAACCACGTGGTCTATCTCGTGGAGTACGGCCCAGCCCACATTGAACGCCGCGCGCGCCTGTTTGTCGCCGGTGACTTGCTGAAAGTCGGAGAAGTCGATCTGGACCAGGTGAACTTCGCCTTTGTCTGAAGAGTCTGTCTCCGGCTTTGCCAGGATCACGCGACAAAAAACTACGTCCTTACGACCACTTGCATCCTCAAACAGAATCGTGCGCGATCCCGAGAATGCTTTGTTCATGAGATCACGCGCACTCTGCGAGCCGCCCGTTAGATGACTGCCGGTCCGCAATGCTCCATCCTCGTTGAACTCGAGACTGGTCCAACCGGTAATCAGTCGCAGGCGTTGTGCGAGCTCTTCGCGTTGAGCGGGGGAGATGTTGTCTCTGATTACCATTCGATCGGTCGTGGAGGCGAAAACCGGAATGGACGAGACGATGAGGACAAATACTAACTTGCACCACATAACACCACCTCGCCGGTGATGTTACCAAAATGTTAACAACGCGCCCATCGAAAAGTTTTATTTCGCGCGCGGTCTGAATCGCATCTAAACACGAACTGGATTTAACTGCTATTTAACCTGCGACAGGCAAAGTGATCCCATTCAGAAAGGAGGAAAACGATGAATCAGGAAACACGAGAAGACCTTTACGTAGTCGAATGTGTCTGGTGCGGAGAGAAGATTCGCGAAGACAAGGAAGAAGACACTGATGCTGTTTGCTTGAAGTGCTTCTACCAGATGCTCAGCAATCACCTGCAATCGCAAAAGCGAACCGCCTACGGCGACTTCGTCAGCGATCGCTAATCGTCGCCGAGATCCTTCGGCACGACAAACCACTCCAACTTGCCTGTTGCTCTATCCACCTCTTTCCAACTCACACCATCAAGACTGATTCTCGCCAGGGCGCAGGTTGGCATGTGCCTCGACTCGTGAGTCAGAAAAGCCAACAACTCTTCCATCCCCGGATTGTGCCCGACCAGCATCGCCGATTTATTTTCCGCAGGGATCTCTGAAACGACCTGCGCGAGCGTCGCCAGGCTCGCCTCGTAAATACGCTGATCAAACAACGGCTCAACCTGGAGTCGAGAGTGCCGCAAAAGGACCTCGATCGTTTCGCGCGTGCGCACCGAAGGCGAGCTGATCAGCGCGGAAATATTTACTTTTTTCGAGGCCAGAAAGCGGCCCATCCGCTCCGCCGCTTCGCGCCCGCGGCCCTTCAGCGGGCGCTCAAAGTCGGCCAAAGACGCGTCCTTCCAACTTGATTTGGCATGTCGTAAGAGGTACAAGGTTTTCATAATTACGATTTAAGACAGTGTAGTTTTACATTCTTGTAACAAAGATAACCTAGGCTTCTGCGCCGATGATTTCTTATGGCCAACACCAGTTTCCCGGCAAACTCTTCGTCGTCGAAGGCACCGACGGCAGCGGCAAATCCACGCAATTAGCACTGCTTTATCAGTGGTTAAAGGCTGAAGGCTACCCGGTGTTCTTCTCCGAGTGGAACTCGTCGCCGCTCGTCAAGGATACGACAAGACGCGCCAAAAAACGCCATCTGTTCACGCCCGCGACGTTCTCGCTGCTGCACGCGACCGACTTTGCCGACCGCACCGAGCGCGACATTATTCCGCCTTTGAAAGCCGGCGCCATCGTGCTCGCCGATCGTTACATCTACACGGCTTTCGCACGCGACGTCGCTCGCGGCTGCGATCGCGCGTGGGTTCGCGACGTCTATTCGTTCGCGATCAAACCGACGATGGCGTTCTTTTTCAGAGCGCCACTCAACATTGCGATCGATCGCATCGTGTCCGGCAGGCCAACCTTAAAATACTACGAAGCCGGCATGGACATCGGCTGGTCTGACGATCCGGAAGAGAGCTTTACGATTTTCCAAGGCAAGATTCTGGAAGAATACGACCGCATGGTTTCGGAGTTTGGCTTGACCGTCATCGACGCGAGCCGCTCCATCGAACGCCAACAGCGAGAGATGCGCATGTTGATTGGACCACATCTCAATCGAAAGAAGCACAGCAGGTCAAATTAACAGATGCAAGTTTACGGAACGCCTTTACCCGGCGTGGAACGCGAAGAATACAGCGGCAAGCTGATCGTCATCGAAGGAACTGACGGCGTCGGCCGCTCGACGCACATCGCGCTGTTGCGCACGTGGCTCGAGTCGCGCGGTCACGCCGTGTTGGACACGGGCATGACGCGATCGATTCTCGCGGGACGCGGCATCAAGGAAGCCAAGAGGGGAACCACGCTGGGCCGGCTCACGATGCAGCTCTTCTACGCGACCGACTTTATCGATCGCCTCGAAAACGAGATGCTGCCCGCGTTGCGCGCCGGCTTTGTGGTCCTGACGGATCGTTATATCTACTCCGCGATTGCGCGCGCTGAAGTTCGCGGCATCGATCCCGCGTGGATTCGCAAGATCTACGGCATGGCGCTCGTGCCTGATGCGGTTTTCTATCTTCGTATTCGCACTGCGCAGCAACTCGTCGAACGCCTGCTGAGTTCGGGACGCGGTTTCGATTACTGGGAATCAGGCATGGACCTGCACCTGGGCGACGACTTGTACGACAGTTTTATCGAGTATCAAACCAGGCTGTTGAAAGTTTTCGATCGGCTGAGCGGCGAGTATGGCTTTCAAGTTTTGAATGCTTCGCGATCGGTGCGCAGTGTCGGCGCCGACCTGCGCCGCGCGATCGCACACATACTTGAGGAACCGGCGCCGCCGGCGGAAGACAACGTCAGCAACATCCGGCCGCTGCGAGGTAAAGCCGCGTCTGCGAAACCCACCAATCTGGTCGACCTGAACAAGAAGGCACTCCCTTGAAGCTGGCCGCGATCGACATCGGTTCCAATTCACTCAAACTCGTCGTTGTCCAGGCTGAAAACAGCGACGCGTTTACCGTGCTCGCGCAGGAACGTGAAGTTGTGCGGCTGGGCCAGGAGACACTCGTCAACGGTCACATCAACAGCGCCGCGACACTCCGCGCGACGACGTGTCTGAAACGGTTTGTTTCAGTTGCCGAAGCGAACGGCGCGGACAAGATCGTGGCGATCGCGACCGCGACGGTGCGTGAAGCGAATAATGCTGACGAGTTCATCCGCACGGTTGAAGAAGAGACGGGCTTGCGGATCGAGGTTCTTTCCGGGCTTGAAGAAGCGCGGCTGATCGGTTTGGCTGCTTCGAAAGGCTGCACTGAGAAAGGCGTGACCGGTTTGAACGTCGACATCGGCGGCGGCTCGACCGAGATCTCGATCTTTCGCGACGGCGAACCACTAAAACTGATCTCCATGAAGCTCGGTGCGGTCGGCCTCACGGATCGATTCATCCGCTCTGATCCCCCGGCGCCAAACGAGTTGGACGCGCTGCGATCGGAAATCCATTCCCGGCTTGAGCTTCCCGCAAGCGAGCTCCGCGAACATAGCTGGAGCCACACCACTGCCACTTCCGGCACTGCTTTGGCAATCGGCGCCGCTTTAAATCTCACGGCGCCTGGCGTGGCAAGCACCGTCACACTCGCCGCACTTCAACGTCTCAATGCAAAGATCTCAACACTGACTCTTGCCGAGCGTAAAAATGTCGCAGGACTCACACAGCAACGAGCAGACATCATCGTGGCGGGCGGTCTGGTGTTGGAAGGAGTGATGAGCACTCTCGGTATCGAATCGCTGCGTATTTGTGATTGGTCATTACGTGAGGGCGTGATTATCGACCGGTTGCGGGAGTTGGAACGATCTTCAATGACGCGTCCTGCCTGCCAGAAGATCGACAGCGTGAGCTAGCACCGGCTTGATGACGGCGAAGCTTTCACGCACGGCTTTTGGCGATCCGGGAAGATTCACGATCAGAGTTCCTGAAGCAACCCCCGCAACCCCGCGCGAGATCATCGCCATCTTCGTCACCTTCAACGACTCCGCGCGAATCGCTTCCGCAATCCCCGGCACTTCACGTTCGATCACTCGAAGCGTCGCTTCGGGCGTGTTATCGCGTGGTCCAAGCCCGGTGCCGCCAGTAGTCACAACTAAATTGATGTCGTCGCGATTTGAAAACTCTTCGAGCGTTTGAACCAGCGGCTCAAGGTCGTCGGAAAGAATCCGTGTTTCTACAACCTCTGCACCTGAGCTCTCTAAAAGTTCAACAAGCGCCGCGCCCGAATCGTCCGCCCTCTCACCTCGCGAACAAGCATCACTCGCCGTAATCACTGCCGCGCGAATTGGTGTGCTCATATCAACGCCTGCCGTATCGGATGTGCTCTTTCAACCAGCAGCGGTCCATCACCACCAACAACCCCGCGTCGAGCGCGCGTTGCGCCGCGGCGCGATCGATCACGCCTTCCTGCAACCACACCGCTTTCGCACCCACCGCGATCGCTTCGTCAACGGCTTTTCCCGCTTCCTCCGAACGGCGAAACACATCTACGAGCTCGATCTTCTCGGGCACCGACGCAAGATCCGGATAAGCCTTCTCGCCAAAGACCGCCGTCTCGTTTGGATTGACTGGAATTACACGATAACCAACGCGGCGCATGTAGGCCGAGACACTATTCGACGGCCGCCACGTGTCTGAGGAAAGTCCCACTACCGCAATCGTGCGGCACTCGTCGAGGATGCGGCTGATTGTTTCTTCGGAATTGATTTGCAAGTGAGCACCCTTTGGTTCGTTGTTCATTGAGCCGATGAAACCGCGTGCATCGCGTGCAGTTCCTGAAGCGAGTGCACGTTTGGCGTCGTGTCAGTCGCGCTCGCGGCGATCGCTTCGACGAGCGCCTGCGCGCCGGTCATCGTCGTCACACACGGCACATTGTATTGCAACGCCGCGCGCCGAATCGCCTGTTCGTCAAAACGCGAGACACGGCCGAGCGGCGTATTGATGACGAGCGATATATCGCCGCTCTTGATGTAATCAGCGATATTCGGCCGGCCTTCGTTCACCTTGAAAACTGTCTCAACCTCGAGCCCGACTTCGCGCAAACGCGCCGCCGTTCCGAGCGTCGCAACGATCTGAAATCCCAAACGGCTCAACTTGCGCGCGAGCAACACCGCACTTCCCTTGTCCGCGTCGTTGACGCTCATGAACGCTTTGCCCGTAGACGGCAAACTCGTGCCCGCGCCCATCATCGCTTTCGCATAAGCCTCGCCAAACGTGTCGCCGATGCCCATGACCTCGCCGGTCGAGTGCATCTCGGGACTCAGAATGGGATCGACTCCCGGAAACTTCGCAAACGGAAACACCGGCGACTTGATGAAGAACCGCTGCACCGTCAACTCTTCAGGCAGATTGAAGTCAGCCAGTTTCTTTCCGGCCATGACGAGCGCGGCGATGCGCGCGATCGGAACTCCAGTCGCCTTCGAAACAAACGGCACCGTGCGCGACGCGCGTGGATTCACTTCCAGCACGTAAACACGATGGTCCTTGATCGCAAACTGAATGTTCATCAACCCGCGCACTGACAATGCACGCGCGAGCTTCTTCGTGTAGTGCCGCATCGTTTCCAGATGCTCCGGATCGATTCGCACCGGCGGCAACACACACGACGAGTCGCCCGAGTGAATACCAGCTTCTTCGATGTGTTCCTGAATACCGGCGATCACGCACGCTGTTTCGTCCGCGAGCGCATCGACGTCAAACTCCGCCGCCTGCTCCAGAAACTTGTCGATCAAAACCGGACGATCAGGTGAAAAACCCACTGCGGTGAGAACGTATTTTTCCAACTGCTCCTGGTCGTAAACGATCGCCATCGCGCGCCCGCCCAACACATAACTCGGCCGCACGAGCACCGGATAACCAATCCGCGCCGCAATCTCACTCGCCTCTTCAACCGACGCCGCCATGCCGTTTTCCGGCTGCGGAATGCCGAGATCTTTCAGCAACGCGCCGAAGCGTTTGCGATCTTCAGCGAGATCGATCGAGTCGGGCGACGTGCCGATAATCCTGACACCCGCCTGGTGCAAACGCATCGCGAGATTCAGCGGCGTCTGTCCGCCAAACTGCACGATCACGCCCTCAGGTTTCTCGACGTCGACGATGTTCATCACGTCTTCAAACGTGAGCGGCTCGAAGTAGAGACGATCGGACGTGTCGTAATCCGTCGAAACAGTTTCCGGATTACAGTTGACCATGATCGTTTCGAAGCCTGCTTCGTGCAGCGCAAACGACGCGTGACAACAACAGTAGTCAAACTCGATTCCCTGCCCGATGCGGTTTGGACCAGAACCGAGAATCATGATCTTGCGCCGATCCGTCGGCGCCGATTCATCTTCCGTTTCGTAAGTCGAGTAGAGATAAGGCGTGTGCGATTCAAACTCCGCGCCGCACGTATCGACGCGTTTGTAAACCGGCACGATGCCCAGCTCTTTGCGCCGCTCGCGCACTTCATCCTCAGAACGTCCCGTCATATATGCGAGACGTCGATCGGACAGCGCCACTTCCTTGAACGCGCGCAACTCTTCCGCCGAGATCTGTTTCAACTCCGCGCCTTCGATTTCGCGCTGGATGTCCATCACTTCTTTCAACTGGCTCAGAAACCACGGATCGATGCGCGACAGACGGTAAATCTCCGAGATGGGCCAGTCGTGTTGCAACGCGTAAGTGATGTAAGAAAACCGGTTCGAGTTTGGCCGCGCGAGTTTGCGTTGCAACTCGTCGTCGGAGATGTCTTCGAGCCGTAAAGGCTTCACGGCTTCCAACGAACGCAATCCTTTGAACAGCGCTTCCTTGAACGTGCGGCCAATGGCCATCACTTCCCCGACCGACTTCATCTGCGTGCCCAGCACATCTTCCGCTTCGCGAAACTTCTCAAAATCCCACTTGGGAATCTTTGCGACAACGTAATCGATCGTCGGTTCGAACGAAGCCGGCGTCTTGCGCGTGATGTCGTTGGGAATCTCGTCGAGCGTGTAACCAACCGCGAGCTTCGCCGCGATCTTTGCGATCGGAAACCCGGTCGCTTTCGAAGCCAGCGCTGACGAACGCGACACGCGCGGATTCATCTCGATGATCCGAATGTCGCCATTCTCCGGATCGACGCCAAACTGGATGTTCGAGCCGCCAGTTTCCACGCCCACTTTTCTGATCACGCGGATCGCCATGTCGCGCATGATCTGGTACTCGCGATCGGTCAACGTCTGCGCGGGCGCGACCGTGATCGAGTCGCCCGTGTGTACGCCCATCGGATCGAAGTTCTCGATGGAACAGATGATCACGACGTTGTCCGCAAGGTCGCGCATCACTTCAAGTTCAAACTCTTTCCAACCGAGAATCGACTCTTCAATCAACACTTCGTGTATCGGCGAGGCCGCCAAACCGCCACGCACGATCTCTTCAAACTCTTCGGGGTTGTAAGCAGTGCCGCCGCCGGTGCCGCCGAGCGTGAACGACGGACGGATGATCGCGGGATAATTCGTCGTCGCGACGATCTCGCGCGCTTCTTCCCACGACTTCGCAAACCCACCGCGCGGCATTTCCAATCCTGCTTCGTCCATCGCCTGCTTGAACAGCAGACGATTCTCAGCAACCTTGATCGCATCCCGGTTCGCGCCGATCATCTCGACGCCGAATTCCTCGAGCACGCCCGTGTCCGCCAACGCAATCGCGAGATTGAGCGCGGTTTGTCCGCCAACGGTCGGCAACAGCGCATCCGGACGTTCCTTGCGAATGATCTCGGTGAGCGATGCGACGTTGAGCGGTTCGATGTAGGTGATGTCGGCGGTTTCCGGATCGGTCATGATCGTCGCCGGGTTGGAGTTAACCAGCACGATCTCGTAACCCTCCTGCCGCAATGCCTTGCAGGCCTGGGTGCCGGAATAATCAAACTCACACGCCTGCCCGATCACGATCGGGCCAGAGCCGATGATTAGAATTTTGTGAATGTCGGTGCGTCTGGGCATCTAGCTAATGTCCGGTCTGCGTCGCCGCCGGTAGTCTTCTCCATCAATCACCACGTTCGTGCACATTTCGTAAAGGCGGCTGCGCAAGCGATAGGTGATTCGTTCCTCGAGTTCGTTGCCTTTGTCGAGATAGTTGGTCGTGAAAATCGTGAGCTTGTTGTCGTTGTAACGTTTGTTGATGATCTGGTACATCGTGTCGCGCACCCAGTCGGTGGGCACCGTCGCGCCCAGTTCGTCCAGAACGAGCACGTCGGCTTCATAAACCGGCGCGAGCACCTTGAGCTCAGATGATTTCGAGACCGGATTGTATGAATCCTGGATCTGTTTGAGCAGTGAGCCGAATTCGTAAAACAGGCCCGCGAAACCTTTGTCGATTAAATCTCTGAGGATCGAGACTGCGAGATGCGTCTTGCCGACGCCGGCGGGTCCCATGAACAGCAAGCCGCGATCGACCGCGGGGTACTCGTTGGCGAATTTGTGCGCGTGATAGAGTGCGTTGTCCTGCGAAGTGCCGGGATTGCTGATGAAGTTGGCAAACGCACACCTTTCGTAGCGGCGGGGAATGCGTGCGGCGGCCATTAACTTGCGGGAATGTTCGTTTCGGCGGCACGGACAAGGCATTGCTCCCTTTACCGGGTCAATTTTAGTCCCGGTGCCGAAGCACTCTTCGCAAACTTCTGTATTCTCCTTTTTGGGGAGCTGGCTTTCGTCGATCATCTGTTCAAAAGGTGGACCCTTTGAATGATACCTTATAATGCCTTTCAGACAGCAACACCGTCTAAGTTTTACGAGGAGCTACTCAGAACTTATATGAATTTGTTGCAGTCGTTACTCAGAAAACTCGGATTGACCAGCGTCCGAGCTGAGCGTCATCCGATTCGCGTCTTTTTACTGGACGATGACAAACGACGACACCACTGGTTTACCGCCCGCTTCAAGGGAGACTTCATCGACATCGCGGAAAACGTTGTCGAAGCGCAACGGCTGTTGAGCGCGAGCTCTTACGACGCGATTTTCCTCGATCACGATCTACACCCCGAACACTACAACGCCGACTCAACCGACGACGAACGCACCGGTTACGCCATCGCGGCGTGGCTCTGCGCGAATCCCGAACTCCAGCGCGCCTCCACCATTCTCGTTCACACACGCAACGCCGACGGTGCGATGCGCATGGTAGGCGAACTCCGCCGCGCCGGACGCAGCGCGGATTACGTCCCGTTTCCGTTGTTGGCTGAGAAGATAAAAAGTTACTGGCAGCGCTGATATGAACTTGAGGTATCTCCTTCCGCTGTACCTTGGTGTTTACTTAGGCGCGGCTTTCTTCTGGCGCTCATTCGTGGTTTGGAAGAGGACCGGGATAAACCCAGTCGTTTTCAAGACGACTGACAGCGCCCATGACTATATCGGTCGCCTTTTCAAACTCCTGTTTGCGCTGATTGCAGTCATCGTCCTGGTCTATTCGTTCTGGCCCGCCGGTTATCGACTGTTCCTGCCTATCGAGTGGCTCGAACGAAGATCGATTACAACAACCGGCGCGATATTGCTGGTCGTTTCGCTAGTTTGGACGGTGGCAGCGCAGACTCAAATGGGCGAGTCCTGGCGGATAGGCATCGACCATGAGCACCAAACCGCACTCGTGCGAAGGGGCGTGTTCGGCTTCTCAAGAAACCCGATTTTTCTCGGAATGATGATTACGTTAGCGGGCCTTTTTCTTGTCATTCCGAACGCATTGACGCTGCTCACGTTGGTGACTGGCGTAATCCTGATCGGAATCCAGGTACGCCTTGAAGAACAGTTTCTGCTCGAAGCACATGGAGAAGCCTACGCTAGTTACAAGCGAGACGTGCGCAGATGGCTTTAAAGCTCCGGCGTGAGTGCTGGAACGACTCAAGTGTGATCCGCTGTCGGTTTGAACGTGAGACTCAGGACCATCGCGAGCAGGTCGTCGGGTTCGACGGGCTTGGGAAGGTGCATTTGAAAACCAGCCAATAAGGCACGGCGCCGATCGCGGGAGCCGGCGTAGGCTGTCAACGCGATCGCGGGGATGCGGCCGCCGGCGTCGGGGTCCAAAGACCTGACCTTACTGATAAATTCATAACCGTTTTCACCGCTCATTCCGATATCGCTGATGATGAGATCGGGTTTGACGCGCTCCACTTCCGGTAAGGCGTTGGCGCTCGAGTCGGCGGCAACAACTTCCGCACCGTGTTGTACCAACAGCGCTGCGACCAACTCCCGCGTGTCAACGTCGTCTTCAACCACCAGAATCCGCAGGTCTTTCAACTTCGCATCTACCGACACTTGTGAGGCGTTCGACGTCGTCTGCGCTGAACTCGAGATTGCGATGGACGGTGGCATCTGACCCGCGATCAATTCCGAAGACGGCAGCGGAAACTCAACCTGGAAAGTCGCGCCCTTACCAGCGCCCTCACTCTCAACTGACACAGTCCCGCCCTGCTGTCGCACCAGGTAATCAACGATCGCCAACCCCAGTCCAAGACCGCCGTGCGCGCGCACGTTTGACGAATCAACTTGTCTGAAGCGCTCAAAAATATGTGGCAAATGTTCGGGCGCGATGCCGATGCCGGTGTCTTTTACTACGAGTCGAACAGTTGAATTCGGCCGATCCATTCGAACCTCTATGCGCCCGCCCGCAGGTGTGAATTTGATGGCGTTTGAGAGCAAGTTTGTCACTACCTGTTGCAGACGCGCCGGATCTCCCAGGATCGGTCCAGCAGACGGATCGATCGCTGCTTTCAGTTCCAACTGCTTGGCATCAGCGGCCGGACGCATTGAGTTGATAGCGCTTTCGGCAATGGCAGCGAATGACGTCGGCTGAAAGTCGATCTTGAGTTTGCCGGTGATAATGCGGGAAACGTCCAGCAGATCTTCGATCAACTTCGACTGCGCTTCGGCGTTCCTTTGAATGATGTGAATCGCACGATCCTTATCTTTCTCCGTCAGTTGATTCGACTGCAACAGACGCGCCCATCCGAGAATCGACGTCAGCGGCGTGCGAAGCTCGTGCGACATCGTGGCGAGAAATTCGTCTTTAATACGATTCGCGTCTTCGAGTCCCTCTGCACGAAGCCGCAGGACTTCCTGAATCCGGTGCACGTCAGTCGTGTCCCGGCCCACGCCAAACGCGACTCCGTCCTCGGGCAACGGAAAATAGCTCCACGCGACCCACTTGTAGGTTGCGTCCTTGCACTTCAACCGGTTCTCCATAAACCTGATCGGCTCACCGCTGGCGAGTTTTTTGTACCCGTTCATCGACCCTTTGAGATCATCCGGGTGGACCAGATCGAAGATCGACATACTCAGCAATTCCTCTTCAGAGTATCCAAGCACTTGCTGGAACGCGGGATTCACTCGCTGAAACCGTCCATCCAGGTGAACAATACTCAACATGTCCATCGAGAGTGCGAAGAAACGATCGCGCTCTTCAGTCAGCTTGTTGCGCTCGGTCATGTCGCGCATGACCTTGGAAAATCCGATCAGCCTGCCGAACCCATCGCGCACGGGTGTGACGACGCCGCTCGCCCAGAAGCGTGAGCCGTCGCGGCGGACGTGCCATCGTTCGTCTTCCGCGCGCCCGACGGTGGCAGCGGTTTCCAACTCTTGTTCCGGAACCAGTTTTCCTCGGTCCTCGACCGTAAAGAACTTGCTGCCGTTTTTTCCGACGATCTCTTCCTGGGTGTAACCGAGGATGTGTTGGGCCCCGGCATTCCAGTGGGTCACAGCTCCGTCCGCGTCCATCATAAAAATGGCGTAATCGCGTATGTCTTCGATTGCCTTGCTGTAAATATCGTCAGTGCGGCGGTAAGTTGTGCGGCGCTCGATTGCAGTCGACATGCGAAACCCCCTTGGTTTTCGGGTGACGGTAGCCAACAAACTTCAAAAAACGCACACAACCGCGTGCTGATTTAACGACTTCGCCACGCCAAGCATTAGATGGCTTACCTCAAAGCCCTGCTCTCCGCGGCTCCGCCGCCGGATGTGAGCTGTGGGAGCCAAGGTTGTAGTTGCGCAGCGGCTCCGCCGCCGGATGTGAGGCGAGGCTCTGCCTTACCGTTCAGTGTGAATAGAAAGGTTGGGCTTGTATCTCGCAGCAAGTGCTAGACTCGCGAGAAATAAATGTTTTATGGCTCGGCGTGGTAGAGCGATTGGGGCTTGGTTCGTTTGAAACCGTGGCATAGCAAGTTCACC
>DASUPR010000567.1:0-5377 GCA_036281015.1 Pyrinomonadaceae bacterium | reverse complement strand
ACTGGCGGCGAACATGATGATCCCAATGGCGACAATCTGAACGGTCGTGTTGATCTTGCCGAGCATCGAGGGCCGAAAACCTCGAAAACCGGTGACGATGTTGATGGCCGCAGCGCCAACGAGAATAAAAACGTCGCGGCTAATCACGGCCACGGTCACCCAAAACGGCACTGGCAAATGCGACGGCAAAGGCTGCGGGAAAACCGACCGCATCGACAAGACCACAAACGCTGTGACCAGCATCATTTTGTCGGCAATCGGGTCGAGGATCGTGCCGAGTTGTGATTTCTGGTTGAAACGCCGCGCCAGCAGACCGTCGAGACCGTCAGTGACGCCAGCCAGAATGAACACCCCGAGAGCGGGAAGAAATCTTTGGTAGAAAAGAAGCGAGACGAAGACTGGGATCAGAACCATCCGAAACACAGTCAGCAGGTTCGGGACGGTAATAATCCGAGATGACACAGATAAGAGCAGTTAGTTACTGCGCAGTTCGAGCAATGAGATTTCGGGCGGGCAACCGTACCTGATGGGTAACACGACGGTTCCCAAACCCCGGTTGACGTAAATTTGTGTGTTTCCCTGGCGCCAGAGGCCTTTCAGCAAACGCTTGTTTGGTCTTGCCGACGCGCGTTCGCCGCGAATTGCGACCTGGCCCCCATGTGTATGGCCGCTCAGAACTAAATCGACTGAAGCACGAACCGCGCGGCGCAGAACGATTGGATTGTGCGCCAGCAGCAGCTTCATCTCGTCTTTGCGGGCGCCAGCTAAAGCTAATGAAATGTCTTCCAGTCCGACCATCGAATCGTCAACGCCGGCGAGCCAGAAAGCCGCGCCGTCTTTTTCGAAGCGCATGCCCTCGTTGATCAGCACGTTGATTCCTTCGGCACGGAAAAGGTCGGTTATCAGGGCCGCGTCCACCCAGTGATCGTGATTGCCGAGCACGGCATAGACGCCGTAACGGGCTTTCAATTTACCGAGCATCTCGGCGCAAGGCGCGGCATAGTGCCGCTCTTTCGAGATGTAGTCGCCGGTCAGCGCCACGATGTCCGGTTGGAGCCGGTTGGCTGTCTCGACGGCGCGTTCGATCTGTTCAGGGTTCGAAAACGGGCCATGATGAACGTCGGAAAGCTGCACGACGCGGAAACAATCGAACGTTTTAGGCAGTCGATTGAGATGAATTCGCTTGTGCTCGATCGTGAGCATGTAGGGCTCACTGAGCGCCGCGCGCGCAACGTGTGACAAGCTCAGAGCCAGGGAACGCAACGGAGTCGGAGGCTGCTTAGAACCGCCATAGGGCGCGACACGTCTGCGTTGGTTCCATCTGATAGGGGTCGCCATATTTGTTCGTAGAGGTTTGACGCTGCCTGCCACGGGGCGTCTTTTTGGTGGGGCGCATTATAGAGACCTGAATCCGAGGATGCAACCAAATGAAGGTAATACCTGTTTTCGCACGTGCTACTCAGGTTTGTGTCATAATCTACCCCTTCGACCAAAAACCCAATGGAACCAGCAACTTCTCATCACCTGGATCCTACTGTTCTGATCGGCGTCGCCGTCATTTTGGTAGCGGCGAAGTTTGGCGGTGAGGTATTCGAACGGCTCAAGCAGCCGGGGGTTCTGGGTGAGCTGTGCGCCGGGGTCGTCATCGGCAACCTCGTGCTTTTTGGGTTTACGGGCGCTGAACCTCTGAAAACCAACGAAACGATCGCGGCTCTGGCGGAACTCGGCGTGATCATCCTGCTGTTTGAAGTCGGTCTGGAATCCGACCTGAAGGAGATGGTTGAGGTCGGCTGGTCGTCACTGCTGGTCGCGCTGGTTGGAGTGGTCGTGCCGTTCTTTCTGGGTTGGGCTGTATCGGCGTATTTCATTCCGGAAGAGCCGCGGTTGGTTCACGTCTTTATTGGCGCGACGCTGTGCGCCACGAGCGTTGGCATCACGGCACGTGTTTTCAAAGATCTCGGGAAACTGGCGACACGTGAGGCGCGAATAATTCTCGGAGCCGCGGTGATCGACGACGTGCTCGGGCTGTTGATTCTGGCGACGGTCGCTGGAGCGATCAAAGCTGCCGCGAGTGGTGGTGTGTTGTCGCTGTTTGATGTTGGACTTATCGCGGCGAAGTCGTTGCTGTTTTTGGTGGCGGCGATCGTGATCGGTCACTTCTTTATGCCGCGAGTGCTGCGAGGGGCGGGCCGACTCGAGACGCGCGGTGTGTTGCTCACGTTGGCGATCTCGTTCTGTTTGTTTCTTGCGTGGGCGGCGTCAAAGGTTGAATTGGCGCCGATTGTCGGAGCGTTTGCGGCGGGATTGATCCTCGACGAAGTTCACTACCGGCCGAAAGGCGGACGAACCGAAAGAGGATTGAACGACCTTTTACAGCCGGTCAGTACGGTGCTCGTGCCGATCTTTTTTGTGTTGATGGGATTGAAGGTCGATCTGCGTCTGTTTACGCGGGGGGACATTCTAGGTTTTGCGGTGCTGCTCACGATTGCAGCAATTGTTGGGAAACAGGTTTGCGGATTGGCGGTGTTGGACCGCGGCGTGAATCGTATCGCGGTGGGACTGGGAATGATTCCGCGCGGTGAAGTTGGTTTGATATTCGCTGGTATAGGCGCGACGTTGATGTTGCCGACCACTGCTGGTGTGAATGAACCGGTGATTAACGCCGCGACTTTCGGTGCTGTGGTGATCATGGTTATCATCACCACACTGGTAACGCCCCCGAGTTTGAAATGGTCGTTGGGACGCAAAGGAGATTTACAAGGTGGGAGTAAAAGATCAGCACAAAGCAGGCATACCGGCAAAACGACGCGGGCAGCAGACAGGCTTCGCAGGTAATCCCGATCAGAACCGCGAAGAGAAGGACCAGACACCCGCCCTACGCGGCACTCGCAAAAAGACGAACAAGATGTTTGGCGACGCGTCGCGGCAGCACACTGGCGACTCGGTTCGACCCAGCACCAACCGTCCCTCAACACCCGGCATGAGGAAGTGAATTCGTGTTACTTCGAGGTTCTAATCAACCACGCGTTTTGTTTACCACGGATTGACGGACAGCCCGGCGCGGATCTTTCCTCCGCGACGACGAAGCCGCGCGGCAATGGAAAGCCTTTGCATACGACCTCGTTCGAGCGCGGCAAACGAATCTCCCACGCGTTTGCTGTGACGGCGGCGTTACTGCTTGCGGAACACTTAAGCGATTTCACCTCGCCGGTAACGACATAACCAGCGGGCACCGGCGCGCCTGCGACCTCACGGCCGTTCAACATCACGAATCCCTTGCACAAAACATCTGTTGGACCAGGCTTTTTGATCAGCCACGCGTTCGTTTGATCGTTCGCTCTGGTGCTCGGCGGACAATGCGAAACGATGCCCTCCTGCACAACTGCGTGGTCCGACGGCGCATCCGGGCCTTTGCAAATCCATCGTCCCTCGATTGGCGAATTCTCAGGTGGACGCGACACGGGAATCGAGCCGCTGGAGTCGAGCGCTTGCGCAGGCGTGGTCTCCTTCTTTGATGTGCGCACGACAGCGCCTGATTGGTCCACCACGTAACCACTACGCGCACGCACCGCTAGCTGCGGACGACTCACGCGCACCTCGACACTGCGCGTCTCACCCGGTTGACCTTTCGTGCGCGGGTAATAGCCGATGCTGTATTCGTTGTGGAGTTCGTCGACGATGCTGGCAATCGCGCTTTCGAGGTCGCTGATGTCGAACGCGGGATACACGCCGGTGCCGGCTGTTTCGGCAAGCTGGTGCAGGAAGACGTCGGCGCGTTTATAGTCTTGTTCACTAAAACCACTGCCTTCGGGCGGCTTGAACTCAGTCGATGAAGAGCGGGCTTTGATGTAGTCGTAGGTGCTGAACTGCACCGGATAGATCAGCGCTTCCGTTCGCGCGGCCTGCTGCAACGCGCTTTCAAACGTGGCGTTGCGGCTGTCGTTGTCGACGCCGTCTGTGAACAGGACCAACGCCGTGCGGCCTTCGATCTTTGTGAGTCGCTCGGTGAGCACAAACTTCATCGCGTCGTAAACGCGCGTGTTGCCGCCGGGACGCGCACTGCGAATCGCGTTTCGCAATGCTTCGTGATCGCTGGTCGGTTCGGCGAGCACGGTGACGTCGTTTGAAAACGCGACGACGAGCGCGCGATCGTTTGGCCGCATTTTGTCGACGAACGCAACCGCGGCTTCCTGAATGTCTTGTAAATCAAACAGCGCCGAACGGCTGGTGTCGATCATTATCGCCACCGTGAACGGATTCTCGACCGGCGCGAAGTAAGCAATCTCCTGCTTTACCCCATTCTCAAAAACCTCAAACTCCTCGCGCTTCAGATTAGGTACATACTTCCCATCACGCCCAATCACCAGCACCGGCGAATTCACCAGCGCCGTCTTCACCCGGATCACATCATCGGGATCAACCTCCTGCGCGAAGGCCGCAGTAAACACGATTAAGACGAACAAGATTATCAGCGTGGCTTTATACATTTGCACGTTATACACAACTGGGTATAGTATGGCGATCCTCAATGACCCGCGCCAACAGTATGGCCATAGTCCAGGACTCACCGATCAACATTAAGACGGCGTTCGATAATATTCTTTCCGTTTGCATGCGCGCCAGACGAAAACCCTTCGGACGCGAGCCCGCGCTGTGGAAAGCCTTTCAGGAACTCTCTAAACATCTCAAGGGTTACGCAAGCAATCGCCTCACCTTAAAAACCAAATGGAGTGTCGGTAAAGGCGCTTGGGCTCGCGTGCCGTGGATCGCTTTGCCGGATGAACGCGAAACTAAATCCACGCGCCACGGCATCTATCCGGTCTACCTTTTTCGTGAAGATCTCTCAGGCGTTTACGTCGCGCTTAACCAGGGCATTGATCTATTGAAGGACGAGCAGGGCGCACCGGAAAGTCGACGAATACTGCGGGAACGCGCCGAACAACTTCGACGCAATCTGCCGGCGCTCCAGACTCTAAAAAGTGCGGGCTTCTCGGTCGATGACAACATCGATCTTCATACCAGCGGCGGTTTGGCCAGGAATTACAAAGCCTCAATTGTCGGCTACAAGTTATATCGCAGAGGCGAGATTCCGAATGATGCGGAACTACTGAATGATCTGGAACAGCTTCTCACTGCTTACGACGAGTATCTAAAACGAGGGCCTTTCCTGACGCCACAAGCACCTGCTTTGAAACTCGTTTCCGACCGGTCGCCGCAACATGTTGAGCTTTCGGCCGCGGTTCACGACGTCATCTCATACATCGCCGATCGGGGATTCATTTATGAACCGTGGCAGATCGCTCAGTACATCGCTGCGGCACAAACGAAACCATTCCTCATCCTGGCCGGCATGAGCGGTACGGGCAAGTCGACAATG
>DASUPR010000566.1:0-6303 GCA_036281015.1 Pyrinomonadaceae bacterium | reverse complement strand
CGGCTGAGATCGAACGGCAGAACGGCAAGATCGTGATTCGCGGCAATGGCTGTCCGCTCGCGGCCGCGGTGAGTGTTCATCCCGAGGTTTGTCGTCTTGCTGAGACGCTCGTCGGTGAGATCGTTAAGGAACCGGTTGTCGAGAAATGCGATCGCGAGTCGCGCCCGCAGTGCCGGTTTGAGATCGAAGCGGTTTCAACCTAAGAATTTTGCGCGCTGCGCAGCCGGTAGTTTCTCCACCGCATAACGCAACATTGTCCGCGGCATCGATGCCGCGTGCTTATTCAGAAAGCTCACCAACTGTTTTTGGTCCCGTTTCCCTGCTTCGCGTAGCCACGAGCCGACGCCTTTCTGCACCAGTTCATGCTTGTCTTTCACCAGTAGCTCCGCAATCGCAAACGTGTCGTCAACGTCGTTTGCGCGGATAAAGTACCAGGTGCTGACGATTGCGGTGCGGCGTTCCCACGGGTTCTTTGATCGTGCGAGTTTGTAGAGCACCTTGCGGGGCTTGTCTGCGAGGTAACCGCCGACGACGTGCGGCGCCGCGCGATCGACGAGGTCCCAGTTGTTGATGCGATCGTGGCGGCGGATGTAGAGATCGAACAGTGCCTTGCGCTGTTCGGGTGTGATCTTTTTGTCGCGCGCCTGGAAGTCCATGATGCTGACGGCGCCCAGGCGCACTTCGTAGTAAGGGCTGTCGAGGAGTTTTTCAACGTCGTTGAGCGGCATGTCGACAAACTTTTTCGCGATGGGGAAGATCTTACCGATACTGACGCCGAGTATTTTGTTGTCGTTCGAACCAGCGTTTGGATCGGGATGAAAGTAGCGCATCACTTTGTCGACGCGCGCGGGATCGGCGATCTCGTTTAGAGCGGCGAGGAACTGTTTGGGATAATTGGTTTTGGTCACGGGTTTCGGTGAAGGGTTCAAGGTGTAATTTGCAACGTCGTTTTTTCGAGCAAGGGGTGTCCGCAGGTTTTGAAGGCTTTCGTTACGAACCGGCCCTTCTGGACCAATCAGACGAACAGGCGCTGCTCACGCACCTGCGCACGTTACCATTTCGCGAGTTCGAATTCCACGGTTATACGGGCAAGCGGCGCGTGGTGTCGTTTGGGTGGAAGTATGAGTTTTCGGGAGAGAAGCTTGTTAAGGCTGATGAGATTCCGGATTTTTTGCTGCCGCTGCGAGACCGCGCTGCTTCGTTCGCTGGACTCGAACCCGAGGCGTTTCAGCACGCGCTTGTAACTGAGTATGGACCAGGTGCTGGCATCGGTTGCATCGCGACAAGGCGGTGTTTGGTGAAGTCGTTGGTGTTTCGTTACTCGCGCCGTGCATACTGCGCTTCCGCCGCAAAGCTGGTGCCAAGTGGGAACGCGTAAACGTCCTGACCGAGCCGCGCTCAGCCTATCACCTGACTGGACCAGCACGATCCGAGTGGCAGCACAGCATCCTCCGCGTCGACGCACTGCGCTACTCCATCACCTTCCGCACCATGCGCGAAGATTAACTACGCTTCTCCTTGATGTCGTATGCCCACAAGGTCCCGAGGTCGCGGATGTAGAGGCGGCCGTTCGCAATTACCGGATAGGCAAACGAGCTTTCCGGATACTGCCCAACCTTTGCATGCTTCGGTGGGTTCGGGGGCGTG
The DNA here is from genome assembly GCA_036281015.1 of Pyrinomonadaceae bacterium. GTDB lineage: Bacteria > Acidobacteriota > Blastocatellia > Pyrinomonadales > Pyrinomonadaceae > PSRF01. Next base: position 4,656 of record DASUPR010000566.1, on the reverse strand, counting down.
AAGCGCCCTTTTTCGCGGAAGCCTTGTGGCGTCGCTTCGACGAGGATGAATTCGCCGGTCAACAAATGCGCATACAGGTGCCCGTCAGCCGCGGCGACTGAAGCGTGACCAAAATCCGCCGATTCCCACATCACTTTCCCGGTCGCAAACTCAACCGACAACAATTTCCTCCCGACTTCCGTGCCGTAAAGATGTTCGCCGACGATCACCGCGCCGCCAAGGCCGTTCGGCAATCCGCGTGTGAAGTAAACCGGCTCAGCCACCACGTTATTTCCATCAGCTTTCAAACGAACCATGCCACCGCCAATCCCCAACGCGCCGCAGTACACAAACTCACCACGCGCCACCGGCGTGAAATACTGCGCCGGCCCTTTAGCAACATCCGCATAGCGCCACAAAAACTGTCCCGTCTTTGCATCAACTCCAACCATGCCCTTGCTCAACAGTTGCACGTACTGCTTGCGCCCCGCCGCCTGCACGACGATGGCCGACGCATATCCCGCAGGTTCGCCATTCGGAATCGCCGACTTCCAAATCACCGCGCCCGTTTTCTTATTGAGCGCCGCCATCGTCGCTTGCGGACCACCAGGCGTCACAACAACAACATCGCCATCCACCAGCGGCGACTCCGCATACGCCCACTCGCCCGGCTGTCCACCAAACTCCGTGCGCAGATTCTTCGTCCAACGAATCTTCCCGGACTTCGCCTCGAGACACGCAAGATCGCCGTCGGAACCAAGCGCGTAAAGAAACGCACCGTCGATCGTCGGAGTCGATCGTGCTTTCGGATACGACGGGTTCTGATTCGGATTCCCAACCTTGCCGACGCGCGACGTCCAAAGCACTCTCCCATCGTCAACTGAGATCGCCTGGACAAACTCATTGTCCATCCCCGTGTTGCTCATCATGTAAATGCGATTGCCAACCACCACCGGCGTCGAATAACCATCGCCCAGGTCATTCACTTGCCACAGCAGTTTCGGTCCACCAGCAGGCCACTGCTTCAACAGTCCGATTTCTTTCGAGACACCACTGCGCTCAGGACCACGCCACTGCGGCCAGTCAGCAGCCATAACACTCGTGACACAAAAAGAAAAAATTAGAGTAAGAGCAACGAGTCGTGACTTCACTTGATTCTCCTTATTTGATTGGGAAACTGCCGCTGGAACTTGCTCTCGGCTTTACGACTCGTCACGCGAAATGTTCCGTCCGCAATGTATTTCTATCGCGGGACTCAGAACTGTGCTGGTGGAGGAATCGTCTCGATGTTAACCAAAGGTATTCGTGCAAAGGGCTTGTTGATTACATTTGCGTTGCTCTCCATTGCAATTTCACTGACTCAAACAACTGCTTCCGCGCAGTCGGCAAGTTTCTCGCGGACGGACTTCCCCTCCTTAGGCAATAACCACATCGCCGTCGACGTAAATGGCGACGGCATTCTCGATCTGGTCGGCACCGGATTGAATTCCGCGGCCGTGATGCTCGGCAACGGCAACGGAACGTTTCGCACAAAAGTTGAATTTCCCGTGGGCAGTCAGGCGCAGGACGTCGCGGCCGGTGATTTCAACGGCGATGGACGAGTGGACCTCGTAGTCTCACTCAGCGATCCAAACATCATGATGTCGCTGTTGAGAGGTAACGGCGACGGCACTTTCAGCGCGCCGCTAAACATCGCAAACAGTTCGGGCGCAGATTCACCCGCGATTGTGACCACCGACCTCGATAACGATGGGCGCCTTGACGTCGTGATCGCGCACGCGATCAGTTGCTTTGTCGCGCCATGCTTTATCTCGCGCGACATCTCGGTAGTGCTCGGTCTTGGCGACGGCACGTTTCAACAACCGTTCGAGATTCCGGTCGGCACGGGCATGTCGCGAATCGCCGTCGGCGACTTCAATCGTGACGGTATCAAAGATCTCGGCATCGCCGGCGATAGTTCGCAACTCTACACACTGCTCGGCGTCGGCAACGGAAGCTTCCTCCAGCAACCGACCGTCACGTTAACTCGCGACACGCTCGCCGTCGACGGCACCGACATCGACATTGCTGATCTCAATCGCGACTTGATCGAAGACCTCGTCGTGGCGATCCCGCTCAACGGAAGCCGCACCGCGATTTTGCTTGGCCGCGGCGACGGTTCGTTCGGCCCTCCAACAATTTTGACGGAGCCAAACCTGCTCGTGCCGCAGTATCAGGCGATCGCGGATTTCAACCGTGACGGACTACTCGACCTGGCACTCGCGCTCGCGAACGGCAATTCGGGTTTGATGGAGATTCGTCTCGGCAACGGTGATGGCACGTTCCGCGCGCCGTCGCGTTATTTCACTCCGCCGTCGCAGTCGAGCATTGGCGGCGGCACGGTCATCACAGGCGATTTCAATCGCGACGGCCGCGCGGATATCGCGTTGCCGATCATCGGCGCGCGTCCGGCCTTGGCGTCGCTGGTTAACTCGACGGGAAATGTCGTGGTGCAACCTGCTTACGGCAGTGTGACCGCGAATCCATCGACGGTGCAGAGTGGAAACGCGACCGTGATCACGATCAGTCTCGTGGCAGGCGCGGTGGCGCCGTCAAGTGGTTTCACGTTCTCGTTATCGAGCAGTAATTCAACGGTTCTGTCGGTGCCTTCGAGTGTGTTCATGTCGGCGGGAACTTCGAGTGTCCGTTTCAACGCTAACGCAAGAAACGTGACGTCGTCGCGCAGCGTGACGGTGCGTGTGCAAAGCAATCAGCTCGGCCGGCGCGAGATCAGTGTGACTGTGACTCCCGCGAGTCCGACTCCGACACCGACTCCAACTCCGACGCCAACACCAACGCCGACTCCAACGCCAACGCCGACGCCGACTCCAACGCCGACGCCAACGCCGACTCCGACGCCATCAGCCGACAACGTGAGCATCACGCGTGCTGAGTACGACAGCGGCAAACGTGCACTGCGAGTCGAAGCCACGAGCACGAGCAGCTCCGCGACATTGCGCGTGTTCGTTTCGTCGACAGGTCAATTGATCGGAACGTTATCTAACAACGGAGGTGGGCAATATCGAGGCGAGTTCAGCGTCTCAACCAACCCGCAGAACATCACGGTGCGGAGCAGTCTCGGAGGCGTGGCTACACGATCCGTAGCCGCAAGGTAGGGCGCATTTGGTTCGCAGCGGCTTCGCCGCCGGATAGTTTCGCAGCGGCTTCGCCGCCGGATGTGAGGCGGGGCTCAGCCCCGCCGCCAAAGTAAAAAGGAAATGGGCTACGCCCCTGGTACGGCCTTTGGCCCATGATCGTATGGGCTTAGCCCGAACCGGGGGCCTAGCCCCTTTGTTTAACTGGACCGTCCGGCGAGGCAAAGCCTCGCCTCACATCCGGCGGCGGAGCCGCTTCACATCCGGCGGCCGAGCCGCTTCACATCCGGCGGCGGAGCCGCTCGCACAGCGTGGTCCCTACCTACCAATCAAACACAAACTCGCGAAACAGATTAATCCCAAACCCGGTGAGCAGCGTGGCCGTGCCGCTTCGCAACCCATCTTTGTAACTGTAGCGATCGGGACACCACATCTCATGCGAAACGATTGCACCCGTGTACACACCCGCAAACCGCGGCACTGAAATCACTCGCTTCCCGGTCCGAGTGCGCGACGTCACGCTCTCCATCAGCGCATCTTTGAAACGCGGGAAAAACCCTTCGCGCCTGCTACGCTGAAAACCGGTGTCGAGATTGAGCGCTTCATCCAAGCCATAAGTCACAGTCTGCTGAATCCCATTCCGTCCAAGACCCGAGGCGTAACGCTTACCATAACCCTTCATGCCCTGGCCCCACTCTTCCGGTGAATCGTTCCACTGATTGATCCCAGCCGAAACTCCCGTACGGGCCAACCTGAATGGACCAATCGTGCTGTTCACATAACGCTTGAACCGCTCGTTCTTGTCAGGGAAAACGTAACCCGATGTCGTCAGTGCAGGTTGCGTGCTCGAAGATGACGACGGCTGTGGGGTTTGCGTTGTTGTAGTTGGCGTTTCCGGCGGCGTCTTTGGCGTGGGCTCCTGGCTAAAAGCAGGTCCAACAAAAGCCAGGACCAAAATAAAGCCCCAAGTGTTCTTATTGACATGGGGCTTCTATAGAAACGAATTGACACGATTGCATCACGGATTATCAGTGATTTTCAATTCTCTCACCGGCACGCCGTCACTCCACAAACCCATGAAACGCTGCTGCGGAGTGTTGCCGAGCGCGTACTCACGGTTCTTTCCATAGAACGCCGCGTCGCACAAACCATCGAACAACTTCCACGTCCCATAGAAATCGAGCGCGTTGACCATCATCGTTTCGATACGATCGCGCCGGCCGGTTTGCTCTTGCCCGTCAATGCGGCGCGTCGGTAATCCACCCGCACGATCGGTGCTCTCGGCTGGTCCACCACCGATTCCCTCACCGCTGTCGTAGGCTTTGTCATGAGCCGTCGGCGCACGGTGACTCGCTTGCAATCCGGGCGTGCCGCGCGTGTCGGAAACCATCATCACGTAGTCCTTGTTGTTCGCGGGCACACGCGTCGATTCTTTGTAGATTCGCTTCGCATCGAAGTCGCCCACCAACGTGTCCTGATCACCCGCAACAGCCAGCAACAGCGTCTCAGCAGGAACCTTCTTCAAGTCAGGCAACGGAAAGCT
>DASUPR010000565.1:0-2729 GCA_036281015.1 Pyrinomonadaceae bacterium | reverse complement strand
GCCTTCGAGCAGGAAGAACAGGTGCGATGGACCAGTGATGCTCGTGGCGCGTTGCGTCGAGCCGGTGATCTGTCCGGCCGTGCTTGCGTCGTTGAACTCGAGCGGATAGGCCCAAACCACCGTCGGCAGCCTCGTTCCCTCTTTGTAATTGGGCGGCAGATAAAGCGTGAACGAACACTGCACGCCGTCGGCGCGCTTGTAAGTCACGAGTTGCTTCTTGATGCCACGCAACTGCGGCATCGGATCGGGAAACTTCGTGAGCGCGCGCGGAGCCGCGGCCGCGGTTGCGCCACCGCTAGTTCGAACGAAGTAGTTGGGTGCTTCCGTCGGCGTTTCGCGGCGCGTGATGAACTGCGTGCCGTCGTCGCTCAAAAGGACCACGACCGTTTCGTAGCTGTTAGCGTCACTGCGGAAGAGACGTTCTGATTTGAGTGTTTGCAAGTTAAAGCGATCGAGGAATGGCCGATCGCCTTCCGGTGAAGCGCCGTTGCCGCTCAGGAAAATCCAGTCTCCGCTCTGTTTGATCACACGCTGTCCGTTGAGCGCGCGCGTCGCCGGCGTCCCGGGATCGTTGTAACGATCTTGCTGGTTGCGGCTCCAGATCAATTTCGCGGGTGCTTCCGCTTTCGCGGGATCGATCATGAACGTTCTGACCCAACGTTTGTCGCGGTCGTAATCTGAAATGAACATCGAGCCCGTTTCGGTGAAGGCTGCGGACGAGAAACGTTGCTCGGTCTTGAAGATCTCGACCGGCTGCCCGGTGAACGGCGCTTTCAACATCAACACGCTGTCGCGGTGCGCGACTTTCTTTTTCGGATCGCCGCCGTCTAACGCTTTGACCCAAACCAGCGTGGCCGGGTCAGTCGGCCGCCAACGCGAACTGCGTGGGCCGGTGATCACGCCGTCGATCGGCACTTGATCGGCAAGCGGCAGGCTCGCGAGTTTGTAAACGACCTTGCCCTTCATGTCCCACACTTCGAGATCTTTCGGAAACGCGAAATCCGGAAACAGGTACGAGAACGGGCGGTGTACGCGCGTCACGAGCATGTGATGGCCGTCGGGCGCCGGATCGACCGATTGAATGATCGCGGCTTGTCCGACCGCCGTTGTCTTTCCGCTGGATGAATCGACAAGGGCCAATTGCGACGTCGCGTAGTATTCAAACAAGTTCTCGTCGTGCGGTGACTTGAGCAGGTCTTCGAAAGTTCGCACTGGTCCAGGACGGCCGGAACTTTCCTGCGTGTTGGGTTCGGGTGGAACCGGCGGCGTCGCGGGTGCAGCGCCACGCGCAGGAGGCACGAGTTGGACCAGCAGCGTGCGATTGTCAGGCATCCACGTGACGGGATTGCCGAGGACGGAGTTGATCTGCACGCCTTTTACATTATGAATCTTCCCGGTAGCGGCATTGCCGACCCACAACTCGACGCGGTTCGGCGTCGTGTTGAGGAAAGCGAACTGTTTGCCGTCGTCGCTCCATTCAATGCCGGTGATCTTCGCGCCGGCTGGCACTTGTATTTGGACTTCGGAACCGTCGGCGATGCGTTTGAGTGTTAGTCCAACGGAATATTGAAAGCGGTGCGGCGAGTTTGATGCTGGATTGATACGCCGTCCGGCGAGCCGGAGCATTGGTTGCGCGAGATCCGCGAGTGGCGGATAGCGCAGTGCGGTGGTGAGCAGGAGATTGTCACGTGTCGGACTGACGGACACGCCCGGCGTAACGGGCGCGTTGAGAATGTCGAGCACTTCTTTGGGTGGCTTTTTGTAACCCTGCTGGGCGCTGGCGTTGACGACGCCGAGAGCCAGCAGCAGGACTAACGACACTATTAAGGATCTGTTTTGGGTTTTCATGGTTGCACACCTCCGCAAACAGCACAGCATTGACGGTTGTAGGGGACGTCTCATACGAGACTTTGGAACGGTTCTGCAAATTATTAGAGTTGGGGTGTGATGTCAACAACGAAAGGGGTGTGTTTTATTTCGGCTGAATTCATTGACCGGGTGTTCGGCGGCGCTTAGACTGCGGCACATAGACTCGACGGCTGCGCGTCGGTACCGGCGTGAGGCTTAGGGTTAAAACAGCGGCGCAATGTTACTGGGCTGATCCCCTTTCGCATTGCGCCGTTTGTTAATTTGATTCGGCTTTTATCCCCGTCTCTGTGTCTCTCGGGGTTTTGGCGCTCAAAGATAAGAGCGACGAGGGGTTCGCTTGACAAGCGGGTTTGAGTCGCTAGAATCAACCCTGCTCCAAGCGGGAGTAGCTCAGTGGTAGAGCATCGCCTTGCCAACGCCATCAAAGCACCTCTACATTCCTAAGGGACGTTCCGCCCTTCGTTTCTCGTTCAGGAGCTCAGTTACGTCGAGGCGGAGGCAGACGATTCATCGAAGTGCCGATAGACTCAAACACTTCGCGCCGGGGCCAGGTTGTTAGTGGAGAAAATGCGACATGCCGGGCGATTGTAACCCGGATTGCGGATCGGTGAGATCTGTGGCGTGAATTGCTAGGGTGTCAGGGCGTAGGTTCATTCAAACTCATCGTTTCGTGCTTCGATTGCGATTTTCCATGCTCGGGCTAGATCAACGACAGTAGCGGCGGCGTCATTACCGTTGTTCCCACAGCCATCAATACCATGATCGAGAACAACGGACGCGTGAGGACGCCGATATCCAGACCAATATTCACGATCACCAATTCAATCAGGCCGCGGGTGTTCATCAAAACGCCGATAGAC
>DASUPR010000564.1:0-9125 GCA_036281015.1 Pyrinomonadaceae bacterium | reverse complement strand
CCGCGGCCGAAGAAGACGTGATGCGCGAGACGGCTGAACACGGGAAGGCGGAGGATTGCACAACCCAATTCGAGTAGTTGGGGTTGGCGAATGGTGGATGCAATACGGCGTGCCCATAAGCGCGAAGCAAAGCGTGAGCGGAATAGTTCGCCTGAGTATGGCTGTAAGACTTGAACGTCGCCGGTTGATAGATACTCGGTAACGACACGCGCCGCGAACGCGGATAGACGCATGCAAGGATCCAAACCGCCCGCGGTGAGTGGTGAAACGGCGCCCGCGGCGTCGCCGATTAGCAGGCCGTTTGCGTTAGCGATGTTTCTCAGAACGCCGCCGACCGGAATAAAGCCCGCGCGTGATTCAATCTGTTTTGCGTTGCGTAGGTCGATGATGTTTGCGACACGCGAGCGGAAGTCTTGTAGCGCTGAGATCGGATCGAACAACGACGGATACCCGCCAACGCCCAGGTGCGTCTCTTCGCCATCGTAAGCAATCCACGCGATATAACCCGGCGCCAGTTTCGGATCGAGAAAACAAAGCAGCCGCGGTGGACCATCAAGCACTGCCCCGTGAAGCACACTCTCCACACCCACAATCCATTCGCGATTCTGTTCGAGGTTGAGATCGCGGGCCACACGCGAACGCGCGCCATCTGCGCCGATCAAGTAGCGCGTCGTGATCGAGTGCGTCGACGAACCCGAGTTGAGCCGCAGTGTTATCGACCTGTTGCTGGCTGAATGGCCGACGTAACTCGTTTGCGGCAGCCAATCAACACCGGTGTGTAAACACTGCTGCAAGTAGCGCTGGTAGAGTTGGCCCATGCGGCCGATGCGAAATTCGTCGTGCCGGCTTACGAGTTCCAGCGAGTGGTGCGTCGGCGAATAAAGTTCTACGTGCCTGATCGCTGGTCCAAGACAATCGTCCGGGATGTCGAAGTCGACGAGCGTGCGGCGCACGAAGATCCCGGTCGTGTGGATCTTCTGGTCCAGAGTGTTCTTGCGATCGACGAGGAGAACGCTAACGCCTTGCCGCCCCAGCAGCCGAGCACATTGAAGTCCGGCCAGTCCGGCGCCGATGATAGTTACGTCGTAGCTCGTTCTCATGGAGGTATAGCCGAATCGTCCGTGTCGGGAGTTGGAAAGATAAAAACGGGGAGAGACGGGCCGGCACTAAGTGTTTCGCATCTGTTTGATGAGCGCTTCCATGTGACTCAGATACTTCTCGAGCGCGCTGCGTCCGGCGGCAGTCAGTTTGTACTCGGTCTTCGGCAAACGGCCTTCGAAAAACTTCGTACAGGAGATGTAGCCCGCTTCTTCGAGTTTGCGCGCGTGTACGCTCAGGTTGCCGTCAGTCGTATTCATCAGGTTCTTCAGATCGGTGAACGTCAACGAGTCATTCGCCGCGAGCGCACTGATGATCCCGAGGCGCAGCCGTTCGTGGATCAGTCGATCGAGGTTCGGGGCCGCGCTCTTTTCATTGGCGCGTGCCGCTTGCGTATCGGGCGCCTCCACGAGCGGTTTTTGGGGAACAGTCTTTTTAGCAGTAGATTGTTTAGCCACCGTATTTCCTCACAATAATTGCACCAAACACCACGTGCAGGCCGCCGAAGCCAACGGCCATAAACCAGTTGCCGAACGCGGGCGGCGAGAACAGCGCGAGGGCGCCGAGCGCCATGAGACAGATGCCCATGATCGGCACCACTTTGACGGAGTACATGCCGCCGGTGATCACGCCCGTTCCATAAAGCAGCAACCACACACCGGGAATCGCGTTAATCATTCCGGCCTGGACCAGCACGATCGTCAGCAGCCCGCCGGCGATCATGGGCGGCGTCAAACTGAATACTGCTTTTCTGCCCGGCCCGGAGCCGAGCGGCATTTTGATCGCGCGTGTCTTGCGATCCATGGACCAGCCGGCGATCAGCAGGGAGATCAGTCCTTCAGCGATCCACACTGCGAGCCAGGCGTTGAAGGTCGCTTGCATCGCGGCGATGACACTGGCGGCGAGAGCGGTGACGCCGATGGCGATCTCGCCCCAACCGGAGATGCCGGTGAAAGCGGTTGCGGCTTCCATCGTTTCGCGGATGTAGCGCAGGTTGTCCATGGCCCGGTCGTGCAGGGCCGGCGGCTCGGGTTGGGTCTCATTAATGAGCGGCACGGGCTTCATCGTTTCCGCATCTTACGCCTTTCCTGAGACTTGCGTCAAGTACTTTACGAAGCAAAGAACGCTTCGAAGAAACACAAAAGGCACAAAGGATTCGTAAACCCGTTTGTGCCTCTTGTGCTTCTTTGTGGCTATGATCTACGGCGTCAATTCTGACGTCAGAATCGCGCCGTTAAGACTAGGAATCACAGCCGAAACCTTCAACACCTTTCGGCTTGCCTTATCGATCCACACAGTCTGTTTGTCCGCCTCGTTATCGGCGGCTTGTATCTCCACTTTGTAAGCGTCGAATGTGCCTGCCGGAACAGTGACGCTTTCAGTACCGACCACCTTCAACTGCTTGATCTGAGGTTTGAACTTCTGCACGTCGAAATTTCGAAAACTCAGAGTGTAACCATCCGCGAGCGGAAGGGAAGCGATCACCTCAAACGTGCCTGCGCCATCAGCAAACAACGCACCGCCTGGATCGGCGTCGATGGGTTTGGCTTGCCCGTTCATCGTGGTTGAGCCGCTTAGTTTATCCGGCGCCACGTTCATCTCGATCGTCATTGGGCCTTGCTGGATATAACGCTTCTTCAGCAGCAAACTGCCTTTTTCGATCGTACTGACGTCGACAATCGGGCCTTGCGGAGTCTGCGCAGTTTCGTTGACGGTCCAGGCGCCGTTCTCTTCCTTGATGTCTGTTTTCAAGGTGAGTGGAATTTCCTGTCCGGCGATGGCGATTGAAGCCTTGTAGTTGTAAGTGCCCGGACGCAGATCGACCGCGGGCTTCGGTAGTTCTGACGTGGAACTGATCGTCTTCGGCAACGTCACCGTCTTCACGTCGACGGTGATTTCCTTCAGACGTTGTGCAACCGGCGGAGTCATGCTTTCCTGATAACGTCCACCGAGATACTTCGCGAGAAACTTCTCGGCGAGGGCAAACATCGCCATGTTGTTTTCGGGACGCGCAAAGCCGTGACCTTCATCCGGGGCCACCATGTACTCAACCGGAAATCCGCGATCTCTCAGCGCGATCACGATCTGATCCGATTCGCGTTTGGTAACGCGAGGATCGTTGGCGCCCTGAATCACGAGCAGCGGCGTTTTGATCTTCGCGGCCGCGGTTAACGGCGACTGCCGCAGCAACTGAGCCTTTCCTTCGGGCGTGTTGGGATCGCCCATGCGCTCGTAGAAGAGCTTGCGAATCTGTTCCCAGTACGGCGGAATCGACTCGAGCAGCGTGATCAGGTTTGATGGTCCAACAATCGACACGCCGGCCGCGTAAACATCGGGTGTAAACGCAACGCCCGCGAGCGTCGCGTAGCCGCCGTATGAACCACCCATGATTCCGATTTTCTTCGGATCGGCAATGCCTTCGGCGATGAGATACTTCGCGCCCCAGGTTATGTCGTCCTGCATCTTGTCGCCCCACTGCTTGTTTCCGGCGTCGATAAACTTCTTGCCGTAACCCGTCGAGCCGCGGAAATTCGGTTGCAGCACAACGTAGCCGCGGTTGGCGAGAAACTGCGCAAACGCATCGTAGCCCCAACTGTCGCGATACCATGGACCACCGTGCGGAACGATCAACGCGGGAAGGTTCTTGGCTTCGACGCCTTTCGGCAACGTCAGGTAAGCCGGGATTTCCAAACCGTCAGACGATTTGTATCTAACGGCCTTCATCGGGGCGAGGTAGGCGCGGTCCAACTTCTCGCGTACCTGGTACTGAAGCGTCAGCTTTTTGGTGGTGCGATCGTAGAGATAGGTCGCGCCGGGATCGGTATCGGCGTTGGCGGAGATGAGCCACAGCTTTTCGTCCTTGGTTGAAGACCCGAAACCGATCTCCTTGCCGGGAAGTTGTTTCTGCAGGTGCTTGTAATCGGCTTCGAAGGCTTTGTCTTTCCAGTAGATTCGCTGGCGCTCGTCGTCGTAGGTCGTGGCGATCAACTGATCGGAGACTTCCGAGAAGAGCGCGTTGCCGAAGTCGACGCGTTTCATCGGATCGGCTTCGACCAACTCTTCTTTACCGGTCGCGGGGTTCAATAGTTCAAGAGCAACGAGATCGACGCTGCTGCCCTTGTTTGTTTGGAAGTAAACGCGTTCGCCGTCCTTGTGATAGCGAACTGGTCCACACGACTCGAACACGTTGCAACTGTAAATCTTCGCAAACTTGTCGGCGTCCACGCGCAACACTTCCGTGTCGCCGTTTTCTGCCGATCTGGTTGCGAGCCGCAACTGATCTTTGAGATCGAAGTAGAACGCGGTGATGCGTTCGGTGTTCTTGCGGATCAGCGTGCGTTCGCCGGTGGAGATCTTAACTTTGTAGAGATCGTGCCAGGCGGCGTCGCGGTCGTTGATACCGACGTAGATCGCGTCGGGCTCGCTACGCGGCACCCCGAAGATAATTGCGCGCACGGCCTTTGCATCGGTGAGATTGCGGGCTGCGGGCACGTCCTGTCCTGACGCGGGGGCGTCAGCGGGATTAACGGCGTAGACGTTGTAATTCTCGTCACCGGCCTTGTCCTGAACGAAGAGGATGTACTTGCCGTCGCGCGACCAGAAGTAACCGGGGATAGGTCGCTTCGTATCGGCGGTGACCGGCTTCGCGTTCGCGAACGGCTCTGCGGTCTTCTTCACCCAGACGTTGCGCATGCCTTTGAACGGCTTGATGAACGCAATGAACGCTCCGTCGGGCGAGATCTGCGCGCCGGCAATTTCCGGATCGCCAAAGAACAGCTCGCGGTCAATCACTGGCGGGCTCTGCGCCCAAACCGGCGCCGCGAGCGCCACCATCATCAGTATCGAAAGTATCAGCAATCCAATAAACGAGCGGCGGGATTGGCCGTTTGAACGCATACGCACCTCTTTCGTTGTAGGAGATTTATGGGTTTTTAGCACCGTGAATGAACAGTTGTCTACGCAGCGGAGCGGCGTGAGGTTTCAGGAAGTTCGCACCACAAACATTCACCCGCCCACCCACAAGTCGACCTGACAAAACTGACAGTGTCTCATTCTGGCCATCCCACCTACATTCCATCACAAAGGAGCAACGATGATGGAAATACGACCGCAGGCGATGGCAATACCCCCGGACACCAATCAGCTTGAACAAGGGAAGTACGGCCCGATTTATCCGAAGACCCCGGCCTGCTATGGCTTCTCGATTCTCGCGAAGATCATTCCCGGACGAGAGCCGGTCTTTCACGAATACGCCAAGAACATCGAGAACGCGTTGAAGGACCAGCCAAATATCCTCGCCCCGCTCAAACTCCACTATCTGCGCTGGCTGCTGTTTCCCATCAACGGCGAAACCTACTTCATGTACCAGGGCATCTTCGATACCGACTTCGACAAGTACACCGAAGACGCCGTGGCCCTTTTCGGCGCCGCCGGCGTGCGCACCGTTTTTGAAAACCTCGAAGGTTTTCCGATGGACTGGCAGACCAACCCCGACGCGTTCGTCAGATTTGTTCGCGAGCATCAGGTTCCGAGCTTCCTCGAATATGGCGAGTATCCCTTCGTCAGCGCCGACGAGATCAAGAAGGCGTTGCGGATCAAGAGCGCCCTGTCGGAAATGCTCGATCAGTTGCAGTGAATCCTTCCGGTTCGATCGAAGACGTTTCTGAGCAAGGAGAGAAATGAGCGAAACGAAGATCGCGCGCACCTACAACCAGAACCACGTGCCGCGCAAACACACGCCCGGCCGCCGTCGCGTCAGCATTTACATCTCGTGGAGTTATCCCGCAGAAGCCGGACGCAACACGGCCGAACTCGATCACCGGTTCTCGACCATGACCGAAGTGCGACGCGTCGCCTGGCCCGCGTACGAAGATCCCAAATGGTCGGACCCGTTTCAGTTTCAACAAGGCATCGCCGGAGCACTCGAGTTGTTCTTCTGGGCCTTCGCGCCGTTTCAGGAGTTTGCCGGCGAGACCACAGGCCACCCGGTGCCCGTGTTTCAACGCATCGATCAGGCAGGGTTCAAACTTCCACTCGACGAACGCGTGCTCGCAGACACCGACACCTTGCTGGTGTTTGGTTTGGACCACAACGTCACGGGCCAGGAAGCTGCGGCCGCGGAGATCGAAGCCCTCAACGAATTTCTCAAGCGTGAAGGAACGTGCCTGGTGCTTGGTCCACATCACGAAGTCGGTGTGTCAGAAGATCCGAAGATTCAAAACGTGGAGTATCACCATCATGGAGACGCGCTTGTTCCGCGTCAGCAACACTTCGGACTTTACACGCGCGGTTTGATGAAGGGGCTCGGAGCGCCGGTCGAGAATCGCTATGGTTTGCGACCGTTGCGCGATCCCGAAACCAGGAAACTCGCGCCGCTCACGAAAGCCAGCGACCTCGACAAGAAGGGCTGGCTCAACGGCGTCACGACTTTCAACTTCCACATGCACTTGCCGCATTACGCGGTGACTAACGACAACGGTTCGGTCCACGTGCTGGCGCGCCAGCCAATCGACACCTCAAAGCCGCACCCCTTCGTTCAGGAAGGCAACACCGAGTTCAATATGTTTCTGTGGATGCCGCCTGCGGGCGATCGCGCCGGTGACATTCTCTTCGCCGACTCGACGATCTTCAGCACGTTGTTTGGCGCCGACGACAGCCTGCGAAACTTTTGGAGAAATCTTGTTACATAACGAAGCTACCACTCAACTCAAGCTCGACGACATTCAGAGCGGTGTGCTTCGTCCACGGCCCACTCCTTACGTCGCTACTTACATCGCGTTTCGCATCGACGATCGCAAGGCCGGACGCGAGCTGATCCACCGCGCGTCGCAGGTGGTGACGTCTGCTGCAAATCCAAACAGTCCACTGGCTGACACGTGGGTCAGCGTTGCGTTGACTTGCAAGGGTCTCGAAGCGCTCGGCGTGCCGCGCGAATCGATCGAGAGTCTGTCGTGGGAGTTTCGCCAGGGCATGGCGGCGCGTGCGAAAGAGTTGGGCGACGTCGGCGAGAGCGCGCCTGAGAACTGGGAAAAACCGCTCGGAAGTTCGGACCTGCACGTCGTGCTGGTGGCGGTTTCGCCTGACGAGGGACGACTCGAATCCGCACTCGAACGCGCACGAGAGACTTACCGCAACATGCCTGGCATCAAGGCGATCTGGCGTCAAAACTGTCACGCGCTGGCGACCGAAACCGAGCCTTTCGGATTTCGCGACGGCATCAGCCATCCGGCGATCGAAGGCAGCGGCATCGCGGGAACGAATCCGCAGGAACGACCGCTCAAATCCGGTGAGTTTGTACTCGGCTATCGAGATGAACTCGGCGGTGTGCAAAGAACCGAGCCTGAGATTCTCGGCCGCAACGGAACTTACGTTGTCTTTCGCAAGTTGCACCAGCGCGTTGCCGCGTTTCGCAAATACCTCAAAGCGAATTCGTCGAGCGTTGCAGATGAGGAACTCCTCGCGGCGAAGATGATGGGCCGCTGGCGCAGTGGCGCACCGCTCGCGCTGTGCCCGTTTCATGACGACGCTGCACTCGGCGCCGATCCGAAACGCAACAACAACTTCCTGTTCGAAGCGGACGATCCCGCGGGATTCAAAACACCGGGCGGATCGCACATCAGGCGTTGCAATCCGCGCGATGCAGCGATCGCGGGCGTGGCGCGGATTCACCGCATGATTCGACGCGGCACTGCGTATGGACCAGAGCTTCCGGAAGGGGTGCTCGAAGACGATGGCGCCGATCGCGGATTGATGTTCGCGTTCGTAGGCGCGCATCTCGGGCGGCAGTTTGAGTTTGTTCAGTCGCAGTGGGTTAACGACGGGGTTTTCTTCGGCGCGGGAGACGATAAGGATCCGGTGATCGGTTCAAAAGGAAACGGTAACAACTTCACGCTGCCGCGTAAGCCGGTTCGCAAACGTTTGCAGGGCATTCCGCAGTTTGTCGTGACGCGCGGTGGTGAGTATTGCTTCATGCCGGGACTGCGCGCGTTGCGTTGGTTGAGCGAGTTGAAGACGTAGTGATCAGAGTTGGCATTCTTCGCAAATCGATCGACGTTTCAGGGGGACTCGTTTCAGCTTTCGGGCGCGATTAGTTTCTGACGACTTTAGGAATGAGGATCTGGCGATGCGAGACATGTTGATTCGCATGTTGATGAACTTCAGCGACCGTGTAGGCGGGCCGATGACGTTTCGGATCATTCTGCAACCGCTGATGGCCTCGCTACTCGCGATTCGTGCCGGGATGAAAGATGCGCAAACAGGCCGGCCTCCGTACTTATGGACCATACTCACCGATCCAGGTCAGCGTGGCGATCTCGTGCGCGAGGGATGGAAGTCGGTGGCGCGTGTGTTTGTTCTCGCAATCATCATGGACGTTATTTATCAGGTGGTTGTGCTGAAGTGGGTTTACCCGTTTGAGTTGCTACTGATCGCGATACTGCTGGCGGTCGTTCCCTATCTTTTGATTCGTGGTCCTGTGAACCGGCTGGTGCGTCGCCTGCGACGCAAACGCGAAGCAACACCATGATGGACGGCCCACGATCGTTGGGGCAACCAGTAGAAGAGACATGATCGACGTTTTGGTAATTGGTGGTGGGCCAGCAGGGGTGGTAGCGGCGCTGCGCGCGGCGGATTCGGGTGCGAAGACGACGCTGGTTACGCGCGATGGGTTTGGCGGTATGGCCGCTAATGATGGACCAGTGCCGGTGCGCACGCTCGCTCACGCGGCGCGGTTGATGAGAAATGCGCGCGAGCTTGGTAGGTACGGAATCGTCGTCGGCGAACCCGCGCTGGATTTTCCGCGGCTGTTAACTCGCGTGCGTGAAGTCGTAAGCGAGGTTCAGGCAAATTCGACGTTTCGCACCCAGATCGATTCGCTGGGAGTCACCGTTCACGAAAACACCGGGAACGCTCGATTCATCGATCCGCACACCCTCGAAACCGAAAGCGGTCTGCGACTCACTGCCGCCAAAACAATAATCTGCAGCGGCGGCGTCAGCCGCCAGCTCACAGTCCCGGGCGCCGAGCTC
>DASUPR010000563.1:0-3161 GCA_036281015.1 Pyrinomonadaceae bacterium | reverse complement strand
GATGCAGTCGACGTTGTATGGAGTCGAGGCTTTTGACGTTCGTTCGTTTGCCGCGGTCTCGTTGTTGTTGCTCGTGGCGGCGTTGCTGGCGTGTTTAATCCCAGCGTTGCGAGCCAGCCGTGTCGAGCCGCTGGTGGCGCTGCGATATGAATAGGGCCACAACAAGGCACAAAGGGCACAGAAGAGGACCATGAATACACTGCTACAAGACTTACGCTATGGGTTTCGGATGCTGTTCAAGCAAAAGGGGCTGACGGCTGTCGCCCTGCTATCGCTTGCACTCGGCATTGGAGCTAACACCGCGTTGTTCAGCATCGTGGATGCGATGCTGCTGAAGATGTTGCCGGTCAAAGAGCCGGAGCGTCTCGTCCTCTTTAAATCGGTTGCGCCGAAAGGTTTCAGTGCCGGCAGTTACAGCGGAAGTGGAAACACCGATCCGGTAACGGGCCAACGCACCATGACTTCGTTCGCGTTCCAGAGTTACCAGCGCATGCGCGAACAACAAGGACCGCTGTCTGACATCTTTGCATTTGGCAACGTGGGGCTGAACGTCAGCGCCGATGGAGAGGCCGACGTCGCCAACGGACAGGCCGTGTCCGGGAATTATTTCGTTGGCCTCGGTGTGCAGCCTGCCGCCGGCCGCCTGTTGACTGATGAAGACGACAAAGCTTCAGCGACACCCGTCGCGGTTCTCAGTCATCGCTACTGGCAGAAACGTTTCGGCGGCGATCACGCAGTTGTCGGCAAACAGATCAATCTCAACAACGTTCCGTTCACAGTAGTCGGTGTTTCGGCCAAAGGCTTTGATGGGACCATGAGCGTCGGAACAACTCAGGACGTAACGATTCCGCTCGCGATGGAGCCGCAGCTATACGTCGACAAGCAACGTTCGTACATGAGCGGCGCGGGTGTGTGGTGGTTGCGCATCATGGGCCGTTTGAAACCCGGCGCCACCGCGGAGCAGGCCCAGGCGCAATTAGAAAATGCTTTTCAGCAATCCGTCGTCGAGCATCGTACGGCGCGTCAGGCCGTGCTTAAAGCAAGCGGCGGAAATCAGATAAGCGATTTAGATCCGAAGCAATATCCGCGACTCTTTGCCGATCCGGGCGGGCAGGGTGAGATGTACCGCCGCAGATATTACGCGCCCTCGCTTTATCTATTGCTGGGTGTTGTCGGACTGGTGCTGCTGATCGCGTGCGCGAACGTTGCGAACTTGCTCTTGTCCCGCGCCGCGGGGCGGCAAAAAGAGATTGGTTTGCGTTTGGCGTTGGGCGCAAGTCGCTGGCGACTCATCCGACAACTGTTGACCGAGAGTGTGCTCCTTTCAGTTTTGGGTGGACTGTTCGGAATCATCTTCGCGGTGTGGATCAAGAATGGATTGTTGGCCGTTACGGAGTGGGGCGGCCGCGGGATGAGCGCACTCGATCCACGACTGGATTGGCGCGTGCTCGGTTTCACCATCGCGCTCTCACTGCTGACCGGAATTATTTTTGGACTCGCGCCCGCCTGGCGGTCGACGAGAGTTGATCTCACGCCGTCATTGAAAGACAGTGCGCGCGCATCGAGCGCCGTTCATCGCTCGCTGTTGAGTCGCGGGTTGGTGGTGGTCCAGGTGGCGTTGTCGTTGTTGCTGCTGGTTGGCGCGGGGTTGTTCGTCCGCACACTGATCAACCTGCAACGCGTCGATCCTGGTTTCAATACGAAGAACCTGTTGCTGTTTGAAGTTCAGCCGGCGCTGATTGGTTACAAGGACGAGAAGTTGCGGCAGGTTTTTCAACAGCTCAGCGAACGTGTCGAAGCAGTTCCGGGCGTGCAGGCGGTCACCTTTTCGCGCGTGCCTTTGCTGGGTCAGAGTTCAAGTACGAGCCCTGCGTTTTTGCGCGAAGCTTTGAACGCGACGCCCGATGCCGAAGGACGTATCACGCCGACCGCCGAGGCCCACCGCCATACAGTTCGCGAAAACTTTCTCGAGGCGATGGGGATTCCACTGCTCCACGGTCGCACCCTCCGATCGCAGGATGACATGACTTCACCGCGAGTCGTAGTCGTCAATCAAACATTCGCTAACAAGTTCTTCCCGGGGGAAAACGCTGTCGGAAAACGCTTCACGTTCGACACATCAAAACCCGACGAGCTCGAGATCATCGGCGTGTGCCGTGACGCGAAGTACGCGACCCAGCGTGACGACGTGCCGCCCACCGTCTACTCCTCGTACCGGCAAGAGCGACCGCTCGCAAGCGCGGTATTCGAAGTGCGCACTGCTGCCGATCCGAATTCAATGGTAGCGGGCGTGCGCGACGCTGTGCGGCAGGTCGATTCGAATCTGCCGGTGAGTGGCGTGAAGACACAGGTCGAACAGGCTGATGAAACACTTCGCATGGAACGCTTGTTCGCAAAGCTGTTGACGCTGTTTGCGCTGTTGGCCCAGCAACTCGCGGCGATCGGATTGTTTGGTGTGCTCGCATACACAGTTTCGCAGCGCACGCACGAGATCGGAATTCGCATGGCGCTCGGCGCCGATCGTGCGAGTGTGCTGAAGATGATCGTGCGGCAGGGGATGACGCTCGCTGTACTCGGCGTGATCCTGGGACTCGCGGGCGCTTATGTGCTGACGAAGTATCTTGAGAGTTGGATCGGTCTTTCGAAGATGTTGTTTGGAGTGCAGGTTTCAGATCCGTTGACGTATGCAGCGATCGCGATACTGCTGACGGTGGTGGCGCTCATCGCGTGCTACATCCCGGCGCGTCGCGCGACGAAGGTGGATCCCCTCGTCGCACTTCGCTACGAATGAACCGGGCGCACTCCAAGGAGACGACCTGTTGAGGAGATCACTATGCTTAACGACATCCGATTTGCCGCGAGGAGTTTGTTAAAGCGACCGGGCTTTACGATCATCGTCGTGCTCACGCTCGCGCTCGGTATCGGCGCGAATGCGGCAGTCTTCAGCGTGATCAATGCCGTGTTGCTGCGCCCGCTGCCGTATCGCGACGCCGATCGCATCGTCACGCTCTGGCAAAACAATACCAAATCAGCCTTATCGCAAAACGACGTCTCACCCGCAAACTTCATCGACTGGAGTGAACAAAGCAGCTCGTTCGAAGCGATCGCCGGAATCGAGCCCTTTGGTTTTTCGATGGCGGACGAAGGTGAGCCGGAGCGCT
>DASUPR010000562.1:0-2522 GCA_036281015.1 Pyrinomonadaceae bacterium | reverse complement strand
TACGGCGGCGATCGCGAGACGCGAATCGTGCAGGAGATGTTGCTCGGGATCGGCGGCGTGCGTTTACTGCGCAAGCTTGGCGTGACGCCGTACGTCTATCACTTGAACGAAGGCCATTCGGCTTTTCTCACACTCGAGCTTGCACGCGAGGTTATTCAACAACAACAAGTGAAGATGGCGGACGCGATCCCGATCGTGAGGCAGCAGTGTGTGTTCACGACGCACACGCCGGTTGCCGCGGGAAATGATGAGTTTGATGCGTCGCTGGTGATGCGTGCATTTGGCGATGAGTACGCGAAAGAGCTTGGTTTGAGTGAAGAGGAGTTTCTCGCGCTGGGCCGGGTTGATGCTGCGAATAAGACCGAGCGTTACGGATTGACGCCGCTCGCGATTCGTATGTGTCGCTCGACGAACGGCGTGAGTTTGAAACACGGCGAAGTGTCGCGTGCGCTTTGGCAGAAACTTTGGCCGGAGAAGAGGGTCGAAGAGGTGCCGATCAGTTACATCACGAATGGCGTACACGCGCCGACGTGGGTTTCGCCGCTGTTGCGGTATTTGTTTGAGAAGTACATCGGACAGGATTGGGAAAAGAAACTGCGCGATACGGACGCGTGGGCTGAGGCGGTAACGCGCATTTCGGACGAGGAACTGTGGACCGCGCATTCGCTGTTGAAGGAACGGCTGATCGCTTTTATTCGTCATCGCACGACTCAGTCGCGTCTCGCAGCAGGTGAAAAGGCTGACTACATCGAAGCCGCGAAGACGATGTTTGATTCAAACGCGCTGACGATCGGTTTCGCGCGGCGCGTCGCGGGTTACAAGCGTTGGAACCTGTTGCTGTCCGACCAGCCGCGTCTGCTGAAGTTGATTAATAACGAGGAGCGTCCGGTGCAGTTTGTCTTTGCCGGCAAGGCGCATCCGCAGGACGAGGGATCGAAGCTCGTGTTGCAGCAGTTGGCCCAATGGAAATATGACAAGGCCGTGAGACATCGTGCAGTTTTTCTTGAAGACTACGATCAGGAGATTGCGCGACAGTTGGTGCAGTCGGTTGACGTCTGGCTCAACGTGCCGCGCCGGCCGCTCGAGGCGTCGGGAACGAGCGGTGAAAAAGTGGCGATGAACGGCGGGCTGAATCTGTCTATACTCGACGGCTGGTGGCTGGAGGGTTACGACGGCACGAATGGCTTTGCGATCGGAAGTGGTTTTGCGCCCGCGAGTTCAAGCGAGGCGCCGGAGGTGGCAGTGATTGATGCGGCCGATGCGGAGTCGCTTTATCGAACGCTCGAACAAGACTTAGTGCCGCTCTATTACACGCGTGACAAGAGCGGCCTTCCACGACAATGGATCGCGATGATGAAGCACGCGATCCAGACCCTTGCACCGAAATACAACAGCAACCGGATGGTTGAGGACTATATTCACCGCATTTACGAGTAACTTAACCACAGATGACACGAATTCTTTGATATCTGTGTAATCTGTGGATTAGACTACTCCCCCCGAAATGAAATATTGCACAACCTGCAAAGCAAAATACGATGACAGCGTGAGCTTCTGTTCGATCGACGGCGAGGTGCTTGAGGCCGATCCCGCGTCGATTGTCGACACTGTGCTCGACGGTCAGTATCAGATGGAGGCGCTGCTCGGAAAGGGCGGCATGGGGGCCGTCTATCGCGCGCGTCACATCCTGCTCGGCGATCGCGTGGCAATCAAGGTGTTGCCGCCGGAAGTCAGGACAAACGCGGAATGGCTGCGCAGGTTCAGACGCGAAGGGCAGGCGGCGCGTCGTTTTCGTCATCCAAATGCGGTCACGGTTTACGATCTCCGCACCGCTGCCGACGGCACGATCTATATGGTGATGGAGTATGTCGAAGGACACACTCTCGATCTCGCCATTAAGACGCGCGGCCGCTTTAGCGCAGCGGAAGCGCTTGAAATACTTACGCCGATCATGAGCGTGCTCGACACCGCGCATTCAATGGGCGTCGTACACCGCGATCTGAAACCGGAAAACATCATGATCGGCAGCGCGACGGAAAACAATGCGCCGGTTGTGAAACTGCTCGACCTGGGCATCGCGAAGATGCGCGAAATGGCCGGCGACAACGGCGGCAACACCGCGCTCACGATGGCGGGGCAAGTGCTCGGCACTCCTTATTACATGTCGCCTGAGCAGTGGGGCGAGATCCCGCGCGACGGCAATCCGGAAATCGACGGCCGCGCGGATATTTACAGTCTTGGGCTCGTGTTCTACGAAATGATCACCGGGCGGCGTGCGTTTGCGGGTAACACGCTGCACGAACTGCGGCGCGAACACGTTCAGACCGCGCCGAAACCGTTGTATGAGGTGGCGCCGGATGTGCCGCTTGGTTTCAGCGGCGCGATCGAACGTGCGACGGCGAAGGATCGTGGCGATCGTCAGTCGACGGCGAGTGAGTTGGCGAACGAGTTACGGGCGGGATTGACCACGGCGGTTCAGCCGCACGGTGATCAGACGCCGGCGGGTTTTGCGGAAACGGTCA
>DASUPR010000561.1:0-5779 GCA_036281015.1 Pyrinomonadaceae bacterium | reverse complement strand
GAAGGGGTGGAGATGGTGATGCCGGGCGACAACGTGGCGATGGAGATCGAGTTGATCGCGCCGATCGCTATGGAAAAGGGTTTGCGCTTCGCGATTCGTGAAGGCGGCCGCACGGTCGGAGCCGGCACCGTCTCGGACATTGTTGAGTAACTTTATGAACGAAAAGATTCGAATCCGCTTAAAAGCCTACGATCACCGCGTGTTGGACCAGTCCACCACCGAGATCGTCGAAACCGCCAAACGCACGGGCGCACGCGTCGCAGGGCCAATTCCCCTGCCGACCGTCAAGAACAAGTGGACCGTGCTGCGTTCACCGCACGTCGACAAGAAGTCGCGCGAGCAGTTTGAAATTCGCACGCACAAACGGCTGATGGACATTCTCGATCCGACGCCGCAGACGGTTGACGCGCTGATGAAGCTCGATCTGCCCGCGGGTGTCGATGTCGAGATCAAGGCGTTCGGCAGGCAATAACAGGATCGGAAAGCGACAATGATTAACGGAATCATCGGAAGAAAAATCGGCATGACGCAGATCTTCGCCGCCGACGGCACGGTCACTCCCGTGACTGTGATCAAGGCTGGTCCCTGCGTTGTGGTCCAGAAGAAGTCTGCGGCAGGCCCGGACGGTTACGATGCCGTGCAACTCGGCCTGGTCGATGAGATCCCGCTGAAGTTGAAGAACGTCACCAAGCCGATGCGCGGTCACTTCGAAAAGACCGGCGGCGGCATTCCGCCGACCCGGATCTTGAAAGAGTTTCGGCTCAGCGGCGAAGGCGACGGCGCGAACGTTGGCGACAAGGTGCTGGTCGATCAGTTTGCCGACGGCGAATTGGTTGACGTCATCGGGCGTTCCAAGGGACGCGGTTTCGCGGGCACGATCAAGCGCCATCACTTCAATCGCGGCCCTGAGTCGCATGGCTCTATGAATGTTAGGGCGCCGGGTTCCATCGGAGCTTCGGCCTACCCGTCGCGAGTTATCAAGGGAAACCGTTCGTCGGGCCACATGGGCGACGCGCGGATCACGATTAAGGGTTTGACTGTCGCGCGCGTCGATGCGGAGAACAACTTGTTGATGATTCGTGGCGCGGTGCCCGGCGCGAATGGCAGTGTCGTGATTGTGCGCAAGGCGACGAAGAAGTAAATGCCGATGGAGAGAGAAGGTTATGCCAACAGTTAAGGTGCGCAACATAAAGAACGAAGAGGTTGGCGAGGTCGAGCTGTCTGACGTTGTTTTTGGCGCGCCGTTCAATGAACCGTTGATTCACGCCGCGGTGCGCAACTACATGGCGAACGCGCGCCAGGGTACGTCGGCGACGAAGACTCGCGGCGACGTGTCAGGCGCAGGCCGCAAGCTTTGGAAACAGAAGGGCACGGGTCGCGCGCGGATCGCGTCGCTTCGTTCACCACTCTGGAAAGGCGGCGGCAACGTGCATGGACCGCAGCCCCGCGACTGGTCTTACAACATGCCGAAAAAGATGCGGCAAGGCGCATTGCGCTCGGCCTTGTCCGAGCGCGTGCGCGAGGGAAACGTTTTCGTGGTCGATGGCTGGAGCTTCGACAAACCGAAGACGAAAGAGTTTGCACAGTCGTTGGCGACGCTGGGACTCGCGGGCAAGACGTTGATCGTCGATTCGCTCGAGAACGACAACCTGCTGTTGTCGGCGCGCAACCTGCGCCAGGCGAAAGTGGTGAACAGTTTTGGTCTGAACATCTACGACCTGCTCTACCACGATCAACTCGTGCTCTCGCGTGCGGCAGCCGCCGAACTCGATCAGTTGCTCGGCGCGCGCAACGGCTCCGAAACGAGTGGGGCCGGCGAATACGCGACTGAGGGTGCTACTGAGGAATCAGCCCCGGCAAAACCGAAGCGAACGCGTAAACCGAAAGAGGAGGCGGCCTAACGATGAGAACTGTTTGGGACATCATCAAGTCGCCGGTGATTACTGAAAAGGCGCTGGCCGCGAAGGAAGAGACGCAGGACGCGAGACAGTTGCTGACCTTCCGCGTCGATCGCCGGGCCACGAAGCCGGAGATCAAGTCGGCAGTGGAGACGATCTTCCAGGTGAAGGTCGATCACATCCGCACGATCAATTTCATGGGCAAGACCGCGCGCCGCGGCCGGTATGAAGGACGCAAGCCTTCGTGGAAGAAAGCTTACGTGACTCTGAAGCAGGGCGAGAAGCCGGTTGATTACGGCGAAGCGATATAAAGAATCATGGGCATCAAGAAACTAACACCCACATCAGCAGCGCGGCGTTATCAGACTTACCTGACGCGCGATGAGTTGACGGTTGGCGCCGTTCCTGAGAAGTCTCTGCTCGAGCCGAAGAAGCGAATCTCGGGACGCAACAACGACGGCCGGATCACTGTTCGTCGTCGTGGCGGCGGTCACAAGCGTTTCTATCGCATCGTCGATTTCAAGCGCGACAAGGAAGGCGTGCCGGGCCGCGTGACGCAGATCGAATACGATCCGAATCGTTCGGCGCACATCGCTCTGATCACTTATCTCGACGGCGAGAAGCGTTACATCATCGCGCCGACGGGCTTGGAAGTCGGCAAGACGATCATGAGCGGCGCTGACGCCGACATCCTTCCCGGCAATTCGCTGCCGCTTATCAACATTCCGCTCGGCACGCAGATTCACAATATCGAACTGCGTCCCGGCAAAGGCGGCCAAATGGCGCGCTCGGCGGGAACGTTTGCACAGCTCGTGGCGAAGGAAGGCGAGTACGCGCAATTGCGTATGCCGTCTGGTGAAGTGCGGCGCGTGCCGTTGGTTTGCAGAGCGACGGTGGGCCAGGTCGGCAACATCGAGCACGAAAACGTTTCGCTTGGTAAGGCCGGTCGTTCGCGTTGGAAAGGTTTGCGGCCGAAAGTTCGCGGCGTGGCGATGAACCCGGTGGACAATCCGCACGGTGGTGGTGAAGGTAAGACTTCCGGCGGCCGTAACCCGGTGACGCCGTGGGGCCAGCCGACACGTGGTTACAAGACACGCAGCAATAAGCGCACACAGAAGATGATCCTCAAGGATCGGAGAACCAAGTAATGGCTCGTTCAGTTAAAAAGGGACCGTTTATTGACAAAGGAATCACGAAGGCGGTGGAGAAGGCGCGTGCCGGCGGGCAGCGTCCGCCGGTGATCAAGACCTGGTCGCGCCGCTCCACGATCACGCCTGACATGGTCGGGCTCACGTTCGGCGTGCACAACGGCAAACGTCATTTGCCGATCTACGTGACGGAAAACATGGTGGGCCACAAGCTCGGCGAGTTTGCGCCGACACGGACGTTCAAAGGCCACTCGGGCACGAAGGTAGAAAAGGCGAGCAAGGTCGCCGGCGCGCCCGCGAAATAAGAACGAATAACGATTCAAGAGGCTGAAGGATGGAAGCAACAGCGAGTGCGAAATATTTGCGGGGTTCGGCACAGAAGGCGCGGCTCGTCGTGGATATGATTCGCGGCAAGGACGTTAACCAGGCGCTGGCGATTTTGCGATTTACGAAGAAGCGCGCAGCCGGTCATATCGAGAAGTGCATGCGCTCGGCGATCGCAAACGCCAACGAGGCTGCCGAGAAGGCAAACATCTCGATCGATCCGGATGATTTGTGGGTGCGCACGGCGTTTGTCGATCGTGGACCAACGAAGAATCGCCGCCGCGTGCGTCCCGCTCCGCAGGGCAGGGCTTATCGCGAGCAGCGGCACTTTTGTCACGTCACGATCTCGTTGAGTAACGACGAGCGTCCCGCGCCGAAGGCCGCGAAAGAAGTTAAGGCTGCGCCGGCTACGGAAGAGAAGGCGAAGAAGCCCGCGGCGAGCAAGAGCCGGAAACGTGGAGGCGCTGCGGCCGCCCCCCGTGCAAAACGCAAAAAGACTGACGAGTAGGGAAAAGGGATTTTCAGGAAGGAAATCCGAAAAGGAGTAAACGTGGGTCAAAAAGTTCATCCATACGGTTTTCGACTCGGCTACAACAAAGACTGGCATTCGCATTGGTTTGCGAAGAAACAGTTTGGCGAGTTCCTGCTCGAAGACCTGAAATTGAAACGGGATCTGAAGCAGCGCTTTGCCGGCGCCGGCGTTTCACACGTCGACATCGAACGCGCCGCCAACCGCCTGAAGATCATCATCTACACCTCGCGACCGGGAATCATCATCGGCCGCAAGGGCGCTGAGATCGACAAGCTCAAGAGCGATCTCTCGGCGAAGACGGGGCGCGAAGTGCTCGTTTCAATCCAGGAGATCCATAAACCGGAGCTGAACGCTCAACTCCAGGCCGAAAAGATCGCCGCGCAACTCGAGAAGCGCATTGCTTTTCGCCGCGCGATGAGGAAAGCGGTTGAGGAGTCGCTGCGTTTCGGCGCCGAGGGAATCAAGGTCAAAGTCAGTGGCCGTTTGAACGGAGCGGAAATCGCCCGCAGTGAGTGGCACCTGCAAGGACAGTTGCCGCTGCACACGCTGCGCGCGGACATCGACTACGGTCTCGCCGAAGCGCAGACCACGTTTGGACAGATCGGCGTCAAGGTTTGGATCTACCGCGGCGAGATCATGGATCCGAAAGCGGCGATGGCCCGCGGCACCGGTTCCGATCCGATTAACGAAACGCGCGTCGGCGAGCGTGAGCGCCGCCCACGTACGCGCCGCGAGCGTGAAGAGCGCGGACAGGGATCTGACGGCCGTAGACCGCGACCCGAGAATCAGTAGAACAAGGATCTAACGAATCATGTTAATGCCGAAGAAAGTTAAGCACCGGAAGCAGATGCGCGGACGCATGACCGGCGTCGCGACTCGTGGCAGCGAGATCAGCTTCGGTGAGTATGGGTTGAAGTGTTTGGAACCCGCATGGATCACCGATCGACAGATCGAAGCTGCGCGCATTGCGATGACGCGGCATATCAAACGCGGCGGTAAGATCTGGATTCGCATGTTTCCCGATAAGCCGGTGACGAAGAAGCCGGCGGAAACTCGTATGGGCAAGGGCAAGGGCGCGCCGGAATATTGGGTCGCAGTAGTTAAACCCGGCCGCATTCTTTACGAGATCGAAGGTGTGGACGAGGCGACCGCACGCGACGCCATGCGTCTAGCCGCACAGAAGCTGCCGATCAAAACGAAGTTTGTGACCCGCGCCGATCAGGAAGGAGGCGCGATCTAGCAATGAAGAAACGAGAAGAACTCGATAAGTATCGCGAGATGCCTGAAGACGAACTGCGCGCCGAAGCAGCTCGTTTACGTGAGTCGCTCTTTCGGCTCAACTTCAAACTGGCGTTGGGTGAAGTCGACGCCGTGAAACGAATTCGGCAGGAAAAGAAATCTTTGGCGCGCATCGAGACTCTTTCGCGTCAACGTCCCGAGAGTAAATAGGTAAAGAGATGGCTGAGAACGAAGAAAATATCGCGCCAGAGACGACGAACGCAGAAGCGCCACAGGCGAAGAAGAGCCGCGCGCATCGTTCGCAGAAGGTCGGCACTGTCGCGTCCGACAAGATGACGAAGACGGTGATTGTTCGCGTCGATCGTTTGGTGCGGCACACCAAGTACCGGCGCTACGTGCGTCGCACGTCGAAGTTCATGGCGCACGACGAGCTCGGCGCGACCGTGGGCGACAGAGTGCGTATCGTCGAGACGCGTCCGCTTTCAGCGCGCAAGCGTTGGCGTGTGGTTGAGATAGTGCAAAAAGCCGCGAAGTGAGGGGTTAAACAATGATTCAGATGCAGACCTCGTTGGAGGTTGCTGACAATTCGGGAGCGCGGCGCGTGGAGATGATCATGCCCATCGGCGGATCCACCGGAA
>DASUPR010000560.1:0-4015 GCA_036281015.1 Pyrinomonadaceae bacterium | reverse complement strand
AACATCAGCGCCAGCATTATCGACGACTTTGTCGCGCAGCAGGACAAGATCATCGAGGGCATGAAGGCAACGAGCCATCTCGACCTCAAACGGATCGTGGTCACGTCGCCGGCTGCTGCTATTGTTACTTACAGTTTGATGGACGCCTACCGCATCATCGTGGTCCACGAGCAGCGCCATTTCCAGCAAGCCCGGCGAGTCGCCGAGGAACCAGCCTTCCCGGTTTGATCACTGCGTTACCGTCAGGTTCTTGACGAATCCCCAGTCACCACTAGCGTTAACCTGGATGTTCCCGACGTTCTTGCGCGCGATCACGATGTTCGACTGGTACCACAGCGGAAACACCGGCACGTCGCGGCTGACGATGTCCTGAATCTTTCGATACAAGTCCGTGCCCTGCGTGCGATCAAACGTATTCACCGCGATCTCCAGCATCGCGTCTAGTTCGGGATTGCTGTAACGGCTGCGATTACGCGACGGCCGCGTTTGCGTCGGGATTTCGGAAGTCGCAAACAGGTCTTTGTAGAAGATCGGATCCTGGTTGCCGCCGACCCACTGCGTGTACGCGATCTGAAAATTGCCGCGACGCAACTCGTCAAAAAGCGTGTTCTGTTCTGGGGTTTGGATCTCCGCCGGGATGCCGACCTCTTTCAAATAATTCTGGATCACGCCTGCATACTGCCGTCCGGAAATGCTGCTGCCTGACAGTTTGTAAACAACCGGCTTATCGATGCGCACGCCCGCTTCGCTCAAAAGCCGTTTAGCCATCGCGGGATCGTACGAGTAAGTCTGGCCCGGCGAGTAAGCCCACGATTCTTCGGGAATGATCGAGTGCGCAATCTTTCCGTAGCCCCGCAAAAGATTCTGAATCATGCTTTGCCGATCGATGGCGTAGGCGATCGCCTGGCGCACCTTCACGTTGTCCAGCGGCGGCGACGTGGTGTTCAGCGTCAACAGCACAACGTTCGAACCGGGAAACGCCTGCACCCGCAGGTTCGGATCTTCTTCGAGCCGCTTCACCGCGTCGGGAGAAAGACTCGTTGGCATTGGCGCGATATCCACGCGTCCGGACTGAAGCTCCGCCTGCAGGGCGTTCATGTCGGAGATCACACGCACGCGCACCTGCTGCAATTTCGCTGGTCCATCCCAATAGTCGGGAAACGCTTCAACGTCGCAGACCTGTTGCGTGTTGTCGTAGTTGACGAACTTGAATGGTCCAGTTCCGAGCGGGTGTGTCTTCTGCGACTCGTAACTGTCTTTCGGAATGATCGGGATCGGAACCAGGTTCGATAACAAGCCCACCCAGGGCTTCGTCAGCGTGACGATCACCGTGCGCTGATCGGGCGCTTCGACACTCTTGATGTAGCTTTGCTTCTGATCGCCCGTGCCCTCGAAGAAACTGGCTGACTTCGCGAAGTTGCTGGAGAAAAGCAGGTCGAGCGTGTACTTCACGTCCGACGAACTGAGCACGTTACCGTTATGAAACTTGACGCCGTCGCGCAGCGCGAAGGTGTAGGTCAGCCCGTCGTCCGAACGCTTGATGTCGGAAGCAAGCTCGCCGACATAATCAAACTTTTCGTCTTTCTTGACGAGCGTGTTGAAGATCAAAGTGCGCACGCGCTCGCTCGCCGCGTCCACCGACGGCGATCCGATCGGATCGATGGTGCGAATGTTGTCGCCCAACGCGATCACAAACGCGTTACCGCTGCGTGTGCGGCAGGCTGTCGGCGCCATCATCACGAACAGGATGAAAACCACCAGCAGGAGAAACCCGCGATTCCTCACTTAATTGTGCCTCCGTAAACGTAATTGAGCTTGCTGTTCAGTTTTTCCACTTCGTCAGACAAGGCTTTGAAGCGATCGAGGTCGAGGGGAAGAGGATCTTCCACGATGGCTTTCGTACGTGCGATTCGATGCAGGGATTGTTGAATGCGTTCTTCCGAAAGGCGCCCGTCCTTCGCGGCTTCCAAAAGCGCTTCGTGACCGCGGCGGATGCGCTCGGGTGAGGCGCAGATCAGGAGCATGTCTTCGCCGGCGAGTGTGGCGCGGACCGCGGCGTTGCCGATCTCGTAGTGACGAGTGATCGCGCCCATTTCGAGATCGTCGGTGATCACGAGATGTTTGTAGCCGAGCTCCTGGCGCAGCAGTTTGGTGACGATGTTGTAGTTGAGCGATGCGGGTTCGAGCAGACCGCCCGTTGTTTCTTCTCTGATGTCGATGTTCGGAAACCCGCCGTGACTCACCATCACGCAGCGCACGCGATCGTCGCGGCGTTGGAACAGTTCGATGTATGGCGCGAGATCCTGAGCGATCAGGTCGTCGTGTGAGAGTTGCACGACCGGCATCTCTTCGTGTGAATCGACTTCGCCCGCTCCGATACCCGGAAAATGTTTGAGACAGCCGAGCAAGCCTGTGCCCTGCAAACCGCGCATGTAAACGGTTGTGTAACCCAGAACCTCACCCGGCGAACGTCCGAACGAGCGCGAGTAGAGACCGTTGGAGAGCAGGTCGCGATCGTCGGTCATGATC
Source organism: Pyrinomonadaceae bacterium (assembly GCA_036281015.1). Lineage (GTDB taxonomy): Bacteria > Acidobacteriota > Blastocatellia > Pyrinomonadales > Pyrinomonadaceae > PSRF01. Next base: position 1,486 of record DASUPR010000560.1, on the reverse strand, counting down.
GACATGACGGGCGCGAAGTTGATGTTGAATCCGAGCATTCGCAGCGCTTCGCCGGTGATTCGTCCCAATGCGCGGGCAGCGGCGAGATCGCCGTGTTGCCGAATCGTGCGTGCGGACGGCATTGGCGTAAAGATGCGGCGCAGGCGATCGACGAGCCCGCCTTCCTGATCGATGCCGACGAGCAAGGGAGCCGCTACGAGTTCGCGCACGCCGTCGAGCAGTGAACGCAATTGTTCGGGACCCGCGACGTTGCGGCCGAATATGATCACGCCGCCGGGTTGTACCTCGCTGACCAGATCGCGTGTGGCCTGATCTAGCTCCGTTCCCGGAAGTCCGATGAATAAGAATTGTCCGATTTGTTGTTCGAGAGAAAGCGAATGAAATTTTTCAGGCAGCATCTTGATGGCGAAAAGTTTAGCACACTTGTGCTTTTTGCTTGGTAACACGACCGGAACAGATGTATAAACGATATCGATGCCACGCGAAATCACCGACCGGGGTCGCGTCGTTGAAGCCGTCCAGAAACTCGCTCTTACCGCTGAACTCTTCGAAGAACAAAACGGCAAACAGAAATATGCCGGGGATCTCGAAGTAATTCTGCAAGGGCGCGATTATGGCAACGGCAAACGCGTTGGACCGTACGTGCGACTGCTTGCATACGATGGCGGCGAGGAAATCATGCGCGAGGGCGACTGGGGTGGAAACACTTTCTACATCGCCGTCGAAGGCGCGCTTGATGTTTACGTCGGCTCGAATGGCAGCCGCAGAAAAGTAAATGAGCTCGAGCCGGGCGTCTGTTTTGGTGAGATGTCGCTGCTCGCCGGCATCGAACGAAACGCTACTGTTGCCGTACCTGCCAATCAATCTGCCGTTGTGCTTGAAGTGACGCGTCCTGCGTTGCGTCTGCTGCGAAAGCTCCCGAAGTTTGGACAGATTCTTGACGAGACTTATCGCAAGCACGGCTTTGCGCGCGTGCTGGAAGACTTCACACGCTACACCGACCAGCCGCTGAGCCAGGAGCTCATGAACGCGTTGAGGGAATCCGCGCGCTTCATGGTTTACGGCAAGAACCACGTGCTGTGTAAAGAACGCGATCCGATCGATCGCGTGATCGTGATCAAGACTGGTTGGTTGCGCCGTTCACGCGGGATCCGGTTTGACGCGGCGGCGCCGGAAGTCGTGATGAGCATGGACGCTGGGATAGGCGTTGACTTTCGCGGCGCCGGTAACTGTCTCGGGCTTGAAGGCGTGAATGAGCCGGCGAAATGGAAGTACACCGCGAGTCTGATGGCTCGGACGGAAGTGCTCGAGATCTCGTTGAGTACGTTTTCGTCAGATCCCGCGCTTCGACAACAGCTCTTCACCGCGTTGTCGGGCTTCTCGAATGCCGACGACGCTTCACCGCTCACACTCGAAGCGATCAAAGACATCAACGCACTCAAGTCAGCCGAAGAAACGATTGCCACCGGAATCATCGACGGCCGCA
>DASUPR010000559.1:0-5748 GCA_036281015.1 Pyrinomonadaceae bacterium | reverse complement strand
CGCGCGCGGATGAGTCCTTTGCCTGCGCGTAAATGTACGGCATCAACGCGTAGCGCAAACCGAGCGCCCGGCGGAAATCTTCAATCAGCGCCGCATCGTATTCCCACGGTTCCCGCGGCGGCACGCCATGCGCCCGCGTGTGAGAACTCAGAATGCCCCACGCCAGCCAGCGCCGGTAAAGATCACGCGGCGCGCGTTGCACAAAGCCGCCGACGTCATGACTCCAATAAGCAAAACCCGAAAGGCCGAACGAGAGTCCGCCGCGCAACGACGCAGCCATCGCCGAGTCAGTATTTTCAGCATCGCCGCCCCAGTGCAGCGGATAACGCTGGCTGCCGGCCCACGCACTGCGCGCCCAGATCACGTCATCGCCCGTGACCTCTTTCGTGATCTCGGCCACCGCCTTGTTGTAACGGAGCGGATAGAGATTGTGCTCGTACCAACCGCTCAATCCCGAAGCGTACTGGCCCGTCAGCGGCGCACCTTCACCGAAGTCGACTTTGATCGCGCCGACACCAAGCTTCAGCAACTCTCGCATCTTGCCCTGATACCACTTGACCGCTTCCGAATTACTCAGGTCGAGCGTCGCATCCTCGAACGGAAGGTGACCGCTCTCGTTCTTCACGTGAAATCCCTTTTCGACCATCTCTTTCCAGAGTTCGTTTTTGGTGGTGAGATAGGTGTACTGCCAAAGACTGATGCGAAATCCCTGCTGTTTTAGATCGGCCATCAGCTTTGCGGGATCAGGGAAACGAGTAGTTGAGAAGCGATAGTCGGTGCGCCACTCAGTCTCGAACCAGCCGGTGTCGAGATGAATCACGTCAGTCGGAATCTGATGCGCTCTCAATTGCCGCGCGACTTCGCGCACCTGATCCGCGGAGTTGTAAGTGACGCGGCTCATCCAAAAACCAAAGGACCACAGCGGCGGCACCGGACTGCGACCGGTCAGCGCGGTGTATTCCGAGAGAATGTCTTTCGGCTCGCCAAGGAAGACAAAGAGGTCGAGGTTCTCATCGCCGGAATAGATCACGTTGTGCGCGTCGTAGAACTTGCCGAAGTCGAACGTCAACGGCGCGCTCGTATGCACGAACATGCCATACCCGTTGCTGCTCAGGAAGAACGGGACCGGCTTGTACATGAGTTCGCTCTGCGTCCCCATGCCGTCGCGCGTCGAGACCAGAACACGCTGGCCGCGCTTGTTGAAACGTGTGAACGACTCGCCACAACCGAACAGCTTCTCGTCGTGTTGTAGTTCGAAAGTGGCCGCAATGCGGCGCGTAAGATCGCTGGCGCGACGCACAAAGGAAAACGGAATCGGTGTTATGAACGTCGCCGGATCGCCGATGTTCTGCGTGCGAGTGAGCAGGCGCCCGCGCGCATCGTAAAATTCAACGTGCCACGGCTGTTTGACGATCCGCACGCGGCCGTGCGCACCCGTGTAGATGATTTCCTTGTCATTCTGTTCCACGCGCCAGGAAGAGTCTCTTGGCACTGGTCCAGCCAGCATTATTGACTGGCCATCGTTCAGCGGAACTGCGCGCGTGGACAAACGCAAACGAATCGTACGCGGGCTCACGAAGCTGATCGCAAAAGGTAGGACAGGATCCTCAACGTATTCGGTAGTGGGAAATTCAGTGCTGCGGCCGCGAGTGAATCCAACGTCGATCTTGTTGAACGAGAGCGTTGTGTTGCGCAGGTAACGATCCCATTGCAACGTGCCCTGGCCCGTTGACGTGTCGAAGGACGTGAGGCGGCTGCCGATGAAGTAGACGTTCTCGTGGCGTTGAAAATCCGGACTCACGTCGACCGGATCGCCGAGCACCTGAGCCTGTGCAACACCGGCCACAAAAAAGCACAAAAGGCACAAAAGACTTAACGAAAACTCTTGGCGCCTCTGTGTGATTCTCATCGCTCGGCGACTTCCAGCATTCTCCCGGAAACTGCGAATCGGCCACTCAAGCCTTGTTGACCACCACCGACGCTGACCGAGAACTCGCCCGGCTCAATGATGCGCTTGCCCTTATCGTCGATTAGCGACATCTGGCGCGGCGCGATCGTAAACGCCACCGTTCGCTTCTCACGCGGCTTCAGCGAAATACGATCAAAACCAACTAACGTGCGAATCGGCACGGGCGCTGATGCCTGGCTGTCGGTGAGATACAACTGGACCACTTCCTCGCCTTCCCTGTCGCCGGAATTCGTCACGTCAACACTGACTTTCACAGCTTCACCCGCCGGGACGGAGTTCTTCTCAAACCGCAGATTGCCGTAACTAAACTTCGTGTAGCTCAATCCGTGTCCAAACGGATACAACGGCTCGCCTTTGAAGTAGCGATACGTGCGGCCCTGCATGCTGTAATCGGTAAACGGCGGCAACTGGTCCACCGATTTATAAAACGTCACTGGCAAGCGTCCGGCAGGGCTATAATCGCCGAACAACACGTCGGCAATCGCGGTTCCACCTTCACCACCCGGATACCACGCCGCTAGAATCGCAGGCACGTTATCGTTGGCCCAGTTAACTGCCAACGCGCTGCCGCTGAGTAAAACGACAACCACCGGCTTGCCGGTCGCCATTACGGCCTTTAGCAATGTTTCCTGAGACTTTGGTAACGAAATCTCTGTTCGATCACCACCGCGGAAACCCTCGAGCGGCACGTTCATCTCTTCGCCCTCGAGCCGCGCTGAAATACCGAGCACGAGAACGCTGACCTCTGATTGCTGCGCGGCCTTCACTGCCTCTTCGATCATTCGCTCAGACAACCGCGGATACGACCAAACTAGTTTGGCGATGTTCTCGCGAACGTTCTGGTAGTACTCCATCCGCAGATCGTAACTACGACCACCTTCAAGATTAATCTCCTTAGTAACCGTCTTGTTTGGATTGGTGTTGTTTGGGTTACTCGCCCACTCTTCAACCAACAGTTTTCCGTCAAGGTAGAGCCGCGCGCCGTCGTCAGCGGTGAATCCGAGTTTGTAGGTTCCCGATTCAGGCGGCGTGAGCTTGCCGGTCCAGCGAACCGAGAAGTTGTTTCCCGTTAACTCTGGTGTCGGGTGGTAACGTCCCCAATCGAAATCGATGCGCGGATCGATGCGAGTCTTTACCGCTGGACCACGCAGCTCCTGGTTGTTGAAAAACTCCGCCTTCACTCCCGGTTGTCGACCGTCAACCGTCAACGCCGAAGCTGGAACCGACACGATCGCTTCGCCCGCGAGTGTCGATCCGGGCGCGTAGGTGACTTTCGTATTTTTCGAGACTGCGTTTTGGATTCCCGCAAGCGGTGTTGTCAAAACCGATGCATTACCGTTGTAGTTACCCCACAACACCTCCGGCAAGTCGGCGTTTGGACCAATCACGGCGATGCTCTTCAGGTCCTTCTTCAACGGCAACGCACGATTTGCATTCTTCAACAGCACGATCGACTTGCGCGCGGTCTGCAACGCCAACTGGCGATGCTCGGGCGTGTCGTTCTGCGAAATCGGAATGCGCGTGTAAGCAACCATCTCGGGTGGATCGAACATGCCGAGACGAAACTTCGCGGTCAGCAGACGCCTCACCGACGTATCGAGCTCAGCCTCCGTAATCGCTTTCTGCTTCACCGCTTCAATCAGCGTTTTGTACTCGTTGCCACACGTCAGATCCGTGCCCGCTTTAACGCCGAGCACTGAGGCTTCCATTTCGGTTGGAACAACCTTGTGAAATTTCCAGATGTCGTAGATCGAACCGCAGTCAGAGACCACGAAACCCTCGAAGCCCCACTCGTCGCGCAGGATGTCTTTCATCAATCTCTTACTCGCGCAGCATGGCTCGCCGTTCGTTCGGTTGTAGGCGCACATCACCGAATACGCTTTGCCGTCGAGGATCGTGGCGCGGAACGCAGGCAGATATGTTTCGCGTAAATCCCGCTCGTTGGCGATCGCGTCGAACTCGTGACGTTCGGGTTCTGGACCACTATGCACGGCGTAGTGTTTCGGCGTGGCGATCACCTTGAAGTAACGCGGATCGTTTCCTTGCAGTCCGCGAACGAATTGCACGCCCATCTCACCGGTCAGGTACGGATCTTCGCCGTAAGTTTCCTGCCCGCGTCCCCAGCGCGGATCGCGAAAGATGTTGATGTTGGGGCTCCACATCGTGAGCCCCTGATAACGGCCGAACTGATTGTTGCGCGCGTATTCGTGATGCTTCGCGCGCGCCTCGGTGGAGATGACGTCCGCAACCTGGTGCATCAGCTCTGTGTCCCACGTCGCCGCCAAACCGATCGCCTGCGGAAACACAGTCGCGGTGCCCGATCGCGCAACGCCGTGCAGAGCTTCGTTCCAAAAGTCGTGCGCGGGAACGCCGAGCCGTTCGATCGCCGGCGTCGCGTTCATCATCTGCGCGACCTTTTCTTCCAGCGTCAGGCGCGACAACAGATCGTCGACGCGCACGTTAATCGGCAGCTCGGGGTTTTTGTAAGGTGGCAGAGACTGGCTTTCGGCGTGGTTGAGTGGAAACACCACGCAGGCGATGAAACCACAGAGACACAGAGGCACGAAGTGTTTCAAAAAGAAAATACTCTGTGTCTTTGTGTCTCTGTGGTTATTTTTCATAGGCTCTAACGTACTCCGAATAGAATGTCTACAGTCAATTGGTCCAAACGCTCATAAGGCAAAGGCTTTCGCGCTAACTCGGCACGATCGAGTGAAAGGGCCTTCACCTTCTGCGCTTTCTCACGGCTGTATGGGCCAAGCGGTTCTTCCGGCGAGCCGTTGCGTATCTCGGCGAGCAAGGCCTGAATGTCTTTGTCCTCGTCGAACTGCCGAGCCTTGTCTTTGAGAATCAGGTAATTCCGCATGCAGCCGGCGGCAAACTCCCACACGCCTTCTTCGTTTTCGCTGCGATAAGAGTGCGCATCAAAATGGCGTGGCCCATCATAGGCACTTTCCAGCAACCGAACCAGGAAGAAGAGGTTCTTGATCGACTCCGAACCGAAGCGCAAGTCCTGATCGAAACGCGGGCCTTTCTGATCGTTGAGATCGATGTGAAACAGCTTGCCCGCTTCAATCGCCTGGGCCACCACGTGATAGAAGTTGAGACCCGACATCTGCTCGTGACCGACTTCAGGATTGACGCCGACCATTTCCGGATGATCGAGTGTCGCGATGAAGCCGAGCATCGCGCCCGTCGTCGGCAGATAAATATCGCCGCGCGGCTCATTTGGCTTGGCCTCAAGCGCAAAGCGGTAGTTGTAGCCCTGATCGATCGAGTACTCGCAAAGGAAGTTGAGCGCCTCGCGGTTCCACTTCAACGCCTCGCGCGGATCTTTCGCGGCGTCTACCTCAGCGCCTTCGCGCCCGCCCCAGAAAACATAGATCTGCGCGCCCAGCTCCGCGCCGAGATCCATCGAACGCATCGTTTTTTGGAGCGCATACAGACGCACGTTCGGATCGCTTGAAGTGAAGGCGCCGTCTTTGAAGACCGGATCGTAAAAAAGATTCGTGGTAGCCATCGGCACTTTCATGCCGGTGTCGTCGAGTGCCTGCTTGAACTCACGAACAATGCGATCACGTTCAGCCGCAGTGGCATCGATCGGCACGAGATCGTTGTCGTGCAGGTTCACGCCGTAAGCGCCGAGTTCACTCAAACGCTTCACGATCGTGACTGGACTCAAAGTCGGACGCGTCGCATCTCCAAACGGGTCGCGCCCGCGATTACCGACGGTCCAAAGTCCAAAAGTAAATTTGTGTTCCGGTTTCGGTTGATAATTG
>DASUPR010000558.1:0-5895 GCA_036281015.1 Pyrinomonadaceae bacterium | reverse complement strand
GCGCGCCCTTGCCGGTCTTGAACATCTCAACCAGCACATCCTTCGCTTGCTTGCCGCTGATCTTTCCGTCGTCGATCAGCCGTATCAGCGCGCCTAATTCTGCGGGAGGCACCGGTGAGTCCGCCGCGGTTCTACCCGAAGCTTCGAGCTCACGCAGCAATTCCGAACGGATCCAGTTGCCAGCGGCGCGCGGATTTCCCGACTCTTTCGCCGCCGCTTCGTAGTAATCCGCCAGCGCACGATCAGAGACGAGTTGCGATGCATCAGCGAAACTCAAACCATAGTCGTCAGCAAATCGCTTGAGACGTTGCTCCGGCAACTCCGGCATCGCTTCACGAATGCCGTCGACAAAATCCTGCGTCACGATCAACGGCGGAAGATCCGGTTCGGGGAAATAGCGATAGTCGTGCGCTTCCTCTTTTGAACGCATCACGCGCGTTTCCAACGCCCGGTCGTCCCACAACCGCGTCTCCTGCGAAACGCGCCCGCCTGACTCCAGCAGCTTGATATGCCGCGCGACTTCAAACTCGATCGCGCGTTGCATGAACCGCACCGAGTTCAGGTTTTTCAGTTCCACCTTCGTCCCAAACTTCTCCTCACCAACACGCCGCACGGAAACGTTCGCTTCGCAACGAAGATTTCCCTTCTCCATGTCGGCGTCAGAAGCCTCGACCCATTGCAACGCACGCCGGACGTGATTGACGTAGTCGTAAGCTTCCCACGACGAACGGAAGTCTGGCTCGGTGACGATCTCCGCCAACGGCACTCCCGCGCGATTCAGATCGATGTAGGAATAACGATCGACGTCGGGCAAACCTTCGTGCACGTTCTTGCCCGCGTCTTCTTCGAGGTGCAGACGCGTGATCCGGATCTTCTTCGGACGCCACTCGAGCGGATGGCCTGCAGCGTCGCGCTCGGCAGTCATGATCTCGAGTTCACCGTCAGCCGAGAACGGTTGATCGTATTGCGAGATCTGGTAGCCCTTCGGCAGATCGGGATAGAAGTAGTTTTTGCGTGCGAAGATCGATTGGTGGTTGATGCGCAGGCCCAGTGAGAGTGCGGCGCGAGCGCCGAGCTCGACGGCGCGCCGGTTCAGCACCGGAAGCGCGCCGGGCAGGCCCAGGCAGGTTGGACAGGTATTCGAATTTGGCTCGTCGCCAAAACGCGTGGCGCAACCGCAGAAGATCTTTGATTCAGTGCTCAGTTGCGCATGAATCTCAAGACCGATAATCGTTTCCCAGGACATCTTTACTTACGGACGAAGCCAGCCGGGATACGCGCCCGCGCGGCGTGCTTCTTCTTCCAGTTCTCTCCAACGTACTGCCAATGCGGCGCGCTGCATTTGAAGCTCGTTCAATTGGGTTCTTAAGCTTAACCGTTCCTCATTGTAATCGTAGGTATCGACGGGGCCAATCACCACGTTCGTTTGCGGGAAACGTGGGAAGCGACGATTCCAGCGGCGATTGCCCCGGCGGTTGTTGTTGGGAAACGGATTTCCAAAGACCGGATAATTCGGGTACGGATTGATCACGGTCGGATAACCGCCGTTGCCAAACGGTCCGGTGTCGTAGTTGCCGTAGTTGCCCAATGAGTAACTCACCGGCAACTCCTCCAGACGCTGAGTCACGACGGCGATCTGCGCATCGTTTGTAGCGATCTCGGTGCGCAGTGCGCTTGCGCGGCTGCGCCAGTAAGCCTCGCCTTCCTGTTGCTGATCGCGCTGGTTGCGCAACTGCTCCTGCGTGCGTTGTGTGACTGCGGTCAACTCTCGCTGGCTCGCTTCTCGCGATGGGAGTCCCAACTGTTGCCGGCGCTTCTCGTACGCCCTTTCACTCGCAACACGCGTGCGCCGGTACTCTTCGAGGTCCGCATTGGTGATCGAGCGATTCGCTGGCGGACGTGCCTGTCGCGGACGGGCCTGGGCGGGCTCGGGCGCGGTTGCCGGAGCGGGCGCAGGCGCAGGCGCCGACTTGGACATGAACGTTCCGTAGGCTTCGCCGTTGGCCCGTTCAGTCGCGGGGATATTGACGGTGCTCAACTGAACCGTCACCTGGATTCCCGAACTTACTTCATAAGTCAGGGTCGAGTTCGTTACGGTAAACGCATCGGGAATCTCAACGCGCCGACCGTCGCGCATCACGAGTGTGTACGCGTTTGCTGAAATGACGCCGCACGTCAAGAACAAAAGGACCGCCAGGACTCGACCTGCCGGCTTACCGCTGCGTCGAATCATCTTGCACCTCTTATTGAGTATTCAATTTTGGGGCGACAGTATATCACTTACGGCTGCAAAAAACTTTGCCAAATGGACCGCCCTCTGGTATACATGCGGCGCACAACGAACCACCACGCAGGTTTGAATGCGGAGCCTGACCTGAGCCGGCGCAATAGCCCCTCAGTTCTCAACTATTTGACATAGGACGGGTCACACAAATGGCAAAGACGATTTGCAAGATTTTGGGGGTCGTTTTCTTGTTGGTGGGTGTGATTGGGTTTGCGGAATTTGGCCGGAGATTACTTGGCGCACACCTTTACCCGACGCATAACGCCGTTCATATCGTTTCCGGGGTGGCGGCGCTATATTTTGGCTTTGCCGGGACGTTGTCGGCGGCACGAGCCTTCTGTTTGATTTTTGGAGTTGTCTACCTGGCGCTGGGGATTCTGGGGCTGGTTCTTGGTGAGCCGCCCGACCGCATGTGGCACCCGCTCAATGTTCTGGAGCTCGGCACCTCCGATCATGCGATTCACCTCCTGCTTGGCGCCGTGTTTCTGGCCGGGGGATTGTTTACCAAAAGAGTCTGAGTTTCGCTTTCAGGTTGCAAGGACGGATTCTGTAAGTGACGCGCTTGCGTCCTTGAACTCGCACACCTTGCAACCTGAACCCTCGTAAGCCCCGCTTTAATTTCCAAGCACTGGTGTGACGCGCGGCGCGTTTGTTACCGGATGCTCGTCAACCAACACCGTCACATCAAAAACTTCACGCAACAGTTCTGGGGTTAAGACTGCGCGTGGTGGTCCGGCGTCCACAACCCTGCCGTGCTTCATCAACAAAATGTGATCGGCAAACTGCGCCGCGAGGTTGATGTCGTGAGTGATCACCAGCGCCGCGGATTCGTGTTGGTCGCAACGGTTTCTGACGAGCCTTAAGAGAGTCGCCTGGTGTGACAGATCGAGGTTCGCGGTTGGCTCGTCGAGTAGTAGAAACGCGGCTTCGGTGGCTAAGGCTCGTGCGAGGACGGCGCGTTGGCGCTCGCCGCCGGACAGTTCGTTCATCAAGCGGCCGCTGAGGTCGGAGAGTTCGGTTTCGTTCAAGACTGCTTCGGCGATGCGCAGGTCGCGTTCTGTTTCCCAGCCCCAACCCGCGTTGCTGGCCCACGCAAAGCGTCCACCGAGAATGAACTCGAGCACTGTGACAGGAAAACGGAGTTCGGCTTCCTGAGCGACGACCGCAATGCGCCGGCCGATGCTGCGGCGGCTGAACTTTTCGATCGGTTCGCCGTCGAGAAGCACCGCGCCTGATGCGTGACGCACCTGACCGTTCAGTGTCTTCAGCAGCGTCGACTTCCCAGCGCCGTTTGGTCCAATGAGCGCCGTAACTTCACCAGCCTTGAGCACCAGCGACACATCCGCCACCGCCACCCGCTGGTCGTATTTAATTGTCAGGTTCCGCGCTTCCAGCATCTGTCTTCTGATTCACACCGGGGCTTCAGCCCGGTGTAAGACAACCAACTCGTTTCAACGGTTTTCGCACCGCACTAAACGCGCTTCAGGAGATAGATAAACAACGGCGCGCCGATGAGCGCGGTGATGGCGCCGACCGGGAGTTCGCGCGGCGCGATGACCGTGCGCGCGACGGTGTCCGCAACGATTACGAAGAGTGCGCCGCCGAGTGCTGCGGCGGGAATGCTGATCCGGTTGTCGCTGCCGAGCGAGAGTCGCACCAGGTGGGGCACAACCAACCCCACATAGCCAACCGAACCACTCGCCGCGACCGAACTGCCCACCAACAAACTCGCCACTACAAAAACCACAATCCGCACACGCCCGACTTCCACACCTAAATCAAATGCGTCACGCTCGCCAAGCATCAACAAGTTCAACGACCGCGCGTTCAGCGTCAACGCCACCGTCCCCAGCACCGCCATCGCGATCGCAACCGGCAGCAGGGTTTTCGTCGTGCCCGAAAGGTCTCCGAGCAGCCAAAACGTGAACGACCTGATACGCGTCGCATCCATCAGCGTCGTGACAAACACGATCACCGATGAAAGAAACGTCGTCACGATCACTCCGGCCAGTATCAAACGCTCGGGTGTTGCTCCGGCGCGCCCACGCGCCAGTTGATAAACGGCAAGCGTCGCCACCAGTGCGCCCGCAAACGCCAGCACCGGGCGGCTCCACTCGTTCGCGCCAAAGAACACGAGCGCGATCATCGTCCCGACCGCTGCGCCGTTTGAGACGCCCAGCAGGTAGGGCTCAGCCAACGGATTCCGCAGCAGCGCCTGATAACTCGCGCCCGCAGTCGCAAGCGAACCGCCGACCGCCGCAGCCAATAAGATCCGCGGCAAACGAATCTGAAACAGGATGTCGTACTGGTCGCGGCCCAGCCCGCAATCATTCGTCCCCAACGAAGCAATCGCACACAGCGACGCCCGCGCCGGCAACGACTCACTCCCGATCAGCGCCATGATCACCACCGCCAGCACCAGCGCGATCGCGAGCAGCCCACAAGCGACAAGTGTGCGGCGAAGAGTGACACGCGTGGTCATTTGAAGGCTTCCGGATGCAGTGCGCGGGCCATCTCTTCGAGGCCGAGGACCGCGCGTGGGCCAGGGCGGGCGAGGAGATCGTCGTTGATCTTGTAGACGCGTCCGGCCTGGACCGCAGGAGAGTTGCGCAACGCTTCGGCGACCTGCGAGTTGGCTGCACCCATCGAGCCACCGGTGGGCAAAATAATCGCGTCAGGTCGAGCGGCGAGTGCGGACTCGTTGCTGTACCGGAGCCACGCGCCTGGGAGATCGGCAGTCACCGAGGTACCGCCTGCGCGGCGCATCAGGTCGGTTACAAAAGCATCGTGACCAGGCGCATATAACGGTTCACCCGACACCTGATAAAAAACACGCATCGATTGCGTTTGCTTTACGGCCTGTTCGACGGCGTTAGTTCGTTCGCGCAGTTTCTGCACCAGCGCCTGCGCCTGCTGTTCGTGGTCCAACATGCGCCCAACCTGTTCGATCGATTTAAAGACGCCCTCGAGGTCGTGCGGATCGGTGACGAACACAGCGATGTTCTGGCTCTGCAGTTGTTGCGTGAATACTTCGAGCTGCGACGCAGTCGACACGAGCACCACCTGCGGCCGCAACGCAATAATCCGTTCCAAACTCGGCTGCAGCGTGTCGCCAACTTTTGCGACGTTCTTCGCCTCAGCCGGATAGTCGCAGTAACTCGTGTTTCCTACGACGCGGTCACCCGCGCCGATGGCAAACACGATCTCCGTGAGGTTAGGCGCAAGCGTGATGACGCGTTCGACACGCGCGGGCAGTGTGACGTTTCGCCCCGCGTCGTCAGTGAGCTGTTGCGTAGCCGAACGGCCTTGCGACTCGCTTTGAGACCTTGGGGGCCGCGTGCACGCGAGTACGTTCGCAAGCAGTAAGAGGGCTAAAAACGTGTAGATTTGCAGTCTTCGAGGCAACGGCAGAGTCTACCACACACCATAAACCGGAGTTCATCTATGGCTCAAAAGTAGAGTAAGATGCCTTCACGATGATCAAAACTGTCGAATGGACAAAAGACGGCGTACGTATGCTCGATCAACGCGTGTTGCCGGCAGAGGAAACCTATTTAATGCTTCGTTCTTACGACGAAGTCGCCGAAGCCATCCGCAAGATGGTGATTCGC
>DASUPR010000557.1:0-4241 GCA_036281015.1 Pyrinomonadaceae bacterium | reverse complement strand
GGGCCACAACGCCGAGAAAAAATAATGGCGTTAAGAAAGACATACCCTATCCGTTTTATCCGTGGCTTACTTACCCGCCCGCCTTGAAAGGAACGAGAACAGCGCAAAATCCAACGGCTGTTTCGTCGTCAACACTTCATAGTCCACGTGATTCGTTGCCGCGCAGCGGCGCATGTCCTCGACGTGCCGCTGCATGCGTTCACGGTATCCGCTCATCACCACCTCCGGCAAAACCGACATCTGCTCCTGCGTCTCCGCATCTTCCAGCAACAACACCGGCTCTTTGAAATCGAAATCCAGCTCGTTCTGGTCCAACACGTGAAACGCAACCAGGTCGTGACCTTTGAAACGCAGGTGCTGAAACGCTTCCTGCAAACGATCCGGCTGATCGTAAAAGTCGGAAATCACGACCACGATGCCGCGCCGCGTCAGAATCTCGGCGAGTTGATGTAACGACTCCGCAAGTTTCGTCTCGCCGCCCGGCTGAAGCAACGACAGGTTGCCGAAGATCGTGCGCATGTGTCCGGTGCGATTGCGCGCGGGCACGTGCGTGTGCACTTTCTGATCGAAAGCCACCATGCCGACCGCGTCCTGTTGTCGATTCAACAAGTAAGCCAGCGACGCGGCGAGAAACTTCGCGTAGTCGAGCTTCGTCACCGTGCTCGCGTGCGCGTAATTCATCGATGCGCTCGTATCAATCAACAGGTGACACTGCGTGTTCGTGTCGGCGCGATACTTCTTGATGAAGTAACGATCCGTGCGGCCCAGGAGACGCCAGTCGAGATAGCGCAGGTCGTCGCCGGGATTGTATTGCCGATACTCCGTGAACTCCGTCGAGAACCCGGTGAACGGCGAACGATGCAGCCCCGACATGAACCCTTCAACCACCGCACGCGCAAGCAGTTCGAGCGATCCGACACGCGCCAACAACTCCGGGTCGAGAAACCGCGCCGGAGTCGTGATCGCGTCAGGCGTATTGGTTATCTGTGCTTCTCTGTTGCTCACAATCCACTCGAATTAAAGTCCACTTTTGGGCTCAGGCACAGTCTCGATCAATCTCTTAATAACCTGATCCGAGTCAACCTTCTCGGCCTCAGCCTGGAAGTTCAACAACACGCGATGCCGCAACACCGCGGGCGCGACCGCACGCACGTCTTCACACGCAACGTTGTATCGCCCGCGCAGAATCGCGCGCGCTTTACCGCCGAAGATCAAAAACTGCGACGCGCGCAACGACGCGCCCCACGTCACCCACTTGTTCACAAAATCCGGCGCGGCCGGCGTGTTCGGTCTGCTCGCGTTCGCTAAACGCACCGCATAACGCGTCACCGTGTCCGACGCAGGCACCTGACGCACGAGTCTCTGAAACGCGATGATCTCGTCAGCCGACATCAGGCGTTGAAATTCGTAGTCCTGCGGCGACGTGGTTTGTTTGACGACCGCGACCTCTTCTTCTTCCGGCAGGTAGCCGATCCTCACGTTGAACATGAAACGATCGAGTTGCGCTTCGGGCAGCGGATACGTGCCTTCCATCTCGATCGGGTTCTGCGTCGCGAGCACGTGAAACGGGCGCGGCAGATCGTAACTGACGCCCTGCACAGTCACACGTCCTTCCTGCATCGCTTCGAGCAGCGCCGCTTGCGTCTTCGGCGGCGTGCGATTGATTTCGTCGGCGAGCACGATGTTGGCGAAGATTGGACCAGGGATGAATTGCAGCGCACGGCGGCCGGTCGCGCGATCTTCTTCGATGATCTCCGTGCCGGTGATATCGGCCGGCATCAGATCGGGCGTGAATTGAATGCGCTTGAATGAGAGATCGAGCACACTGGCGATGGTTCGGACCAGCAGAGTCTTTGCGAGTCCCGGAACGCCGGTGATGATTGAGTGCCCGCCGACAAAAAGCGCGAGCAGCACCTGTTCGACGACTTCGTCTTGACCGATTATCGCCTTTCTGATTTCACGCAAGAGGCTCTCGCGCGCCGTGCCGAGTTTGTCGAGCAATTGCTCGTCGCTGATTGTGAGTTGTTCGACCGCCATGTTTCCTCGTTTTTACTGTCCAACTATTCTCAACAACAATTCCTGTGCTTTCTCGTAACGCGGCGCGGCTTCGAGCGCGCGCAGCACTGCCCGCTTCGCTTCCGGGTGCCGGCCCAACGCGTGATACGCAGTGGCGACATTGTAGTTCGCTTCCGCGATATTGGGCGGCTGTAGCGCGAGTGCCGCCTGGAACTCGGTCAGCGCCTGCGGATAATTCTTCAACTCGACACTCAGCTCGCCTGCCTGTTTGTGCAGGTAGTAATCAAATGGGCTGATGTAAAAGCTGGCCACGAGCGCGTCGAGCGCCTGTTGCTTTTGGCCCAACGCCGAGCGGAGACGCGCGACGGTTTTGAGTGCCTCGAGATTGTTCTCGTCCTTGCTTACCAGTTTCTCCAGCACGAGCGCCGCCTGCTCGCGATCGCCCTTCTGTTCCAGCAGCTTCGCCAGCGTCTCATACGGATTTCCTTTTCCGGTCACGTAAGGGAAGAGTTCGAGCGCGCGAATGTAATGAGTCGCTGCTGTTGCTGTATCGCCATCCGCGGCGAACAACTCCGCGGCGCGAATGCGCAGCGCGAAAGTGTCGCGCGACTCGAGTTGCTTCACGACTTCTTCTTTCGACATCGAAGCGACGATATTGCTCTGAGTGCTCAACGCCTGTTGCAACGGCCGCGCTTTGGACTCGACGTACGCATTAAACTCGCGATCGAAATCCGCCTCACTCAGCTTCAAAACCTGCCGCAACACATCCGGCGTGCGTGCCTTGTCGCGATACAGTGCAAGCATGCTGAGGATCGCGTCAAAGCCGTATTTTTCCACGATGAACTCGCAAATCTGCGAGGCTTCGAAGTAAGCGATCGGAATGTCCGTCGGGTTACGCGGCCGTTGAAACGCGGCGTCGAGATCCGCGATCTTGAACCAGCGGCCGGCAGCGAAACTGCTGACAAACATCGGGTTCCAATCGTCGCCCCAGCCCGGTCGCGCACGCCGTTCCTCGTAAACGGAAAGACCTTCGGAGAACCAGCGTGGAATGCGATAGTCAGTCATCTGCAACGTGATGACGTGTGTGTACTCGTGCCAAAGCGTGCTGCCCCAGTTGAACTCACCGGCCTCGCGTGCGGACGGCGAATCCTGTGCGATGACGGGTCCGAAACAAACACCTAGCGCGCCG
This sequence comes from Pyrinomonadaceae bacterium, assembly GCA_036281015.1. Classification (GTDB taxonomy): domain Bacteria; phylum Acidobacteriota; class Blastocatellia; order Pyrinomonadales; family Pyrinomonadaceae; genus PSRF01. The sequence goes on along the minus strand of DASUPR010000557.1, from coordinate 1,036 downwards.
AGCCCGGGAATGCCCAGCGCGCGCACGGCGAAGTCTTCGTGGTTCTGAAAGATCTCGACGATAACCGGGCCTTTCGGCGTGAAGCGATACTTCGCCGTCAGTTTCGCCGCTGCTTCTTCGAGCAGGTTAGCGGCGTACGGGCCGAGGAGATCGCTTTCCTTCTCCGAGGCCTTGATCACGAATGCGCCGCGTTTGGTTTCGCGAAAAGACTCCATGGAGTCGAGCAGGTCGAGCGTGTTCTTGGCCCACACGTTGAACGGGTCGCCTTTGAACGCTTTCTCGACTGACGCGCGGCCCTGTTCCATCTGGCCCAGACGCAGCAACGACATGCCGAGGTTGAGATGTGCGTCCCACAAGCGCGGTTTTAGTTCGATTGCTTCGCGCGAGAACTGCGCCGCTTGCTCGGTGCGGCGCGTGATCGTGGCGTAGTGTGCGAGCGTGTTGTAGATCTCGCCGTAACGCGGGCCGATCGCGAGTGTCGCTGCGACTTCGGGTTCGTAGTCGCGGTCCTGCAGGTAGTACATCGCCGCGCGAAGCGAATACGCTTCGAGCGAACGCGAGTTGATCTTCAGCGCCTTTTCCAACTCGGCTGAGGCGATGTCGAACTGGCCGGACTCGAGCGCGAGCGCGGCTTTGAATGAGAGCGCTTCGACGTAGTTGGGATTAAGCGTCAGGGCGCGGGTCAGCGCGGCGTTGACTTCTTCGCCGCCTTCGAGACGTTTGTTCAGCGCGAGATCGAGATAAGCGCGAGCGCTGTTTGGATTCAGTTTTACTGCGTCGCTGAGAAACTCGGCGGCGTCGGCGTAGTTGTACTTTTGTGTGAACAGTTCGGCGGCGGAGAGGTGCGCGTCGAGATAATCGGAGTCCGCTTCGATCGCGGAGCGATACATGTCGTTGGCGTCCTGGAATCTTTCCAGGTGGACCAGTGCGCGGGCGATGAGTGTTAGTTCGAGTGCAGTTTCGGGATCGTTGTCGTTGTAGTACTTGACGAACGAGGCGTAAATTGCGCGGGCCTGGTCTTCCTGGCCGAGTAGCT
>DASUPR010000556.1:0-4076 GCA_036281015.1 Pyrinomonadaceae bacterium | reverse complement strand
GCTCCCGTAATAGCAGAGTTTAGTTAAACAGAGATGACACGGATTTAGTTCGAAGTGAGCTCCGCGGTCTTCTCGGTAATATCTTTTTGCGCCCACTCGTTGTCGCGGCTTGCTTCGCCGGCCTTGGAGCGCTTCGCGGTTTTCATTTTTTGGACCAGATCCATGTGCGTTGAGAAGTAGGGCAGGCTCTTGCCGACCATCTCCTCCACCGATTCAAAGCCTTTGTCGGTCATGAACTTCTCGACGCCTTCTTTCAGTTCGTCGATCATCTTCACGCCTTGCAGCATCACGCCCGTGCAGATCTGCACCGTCGAAGACCCGAGGAGCATGAACTCGAGCGCGTCGTGCGAGTTTTCAATCCCGCCGATACCGCTGATGGTGACGCCATCCGGAAGTCCCAGCGCGAGTTGACTCACCATGCGCAACGCGATTGGCCGCACAGCCTGCGCGGAATAACCACCGGGAACACAATGACCTTCAACTGTCGGCATCGGCCGCAATGTTTCAAGGTCAACTCCGATCACTGACAAGATCGTATTGATCGCCGAGATGCCAACAGCACCGCCGCTTACCGCCGCCAGGGCGGGTTCGCGAATGTTCGTGATGTTCGGCGTCATCTTGGCCCACACCGGAATCGTCGCGACCTCTGTCACCCAACTGGTGACTTCCTGCGTTAGATCGGGATGCTCGCCCATTTCCGAACCCATCTTGCGTTCGGTCATGCCGTGCGGACACGAGAAGTTGAGCTCGAAACCGTCAACGCCGGTATCCTGGACCATGCGCGTGAGTTCCTGCCAACGGCTCTTCTCGTACTCTTCCATGATCGAAGCGATCAGAATGTGGTTTGGATACTCTTTTTTGACCTGGCGAAACTCGTCGAGCCAAACATCGATCGGCCGATCGGAGATCAACTCGATGTTTTCAAAACCAATCACTTCACCAGTGCGGCGCGAGCGGAGTTTTCCGTAACGCGGCACGACGTTTACGACCTTCGCGGATTCCAGACTGACAGTCTTGGCGACGGCGCCGCCCCAACCGGCGTCGAACGACTTCGCGAGCACGCGCGCGTTAGTTCCCGGCGGACCTGAACCCAACACAAACGGGTTGGGGAACTTCATTCCGTTAACAGTGATGGACAAATCCATAATTCGCTCCGTTATCTGTCTTAAATCCCTCTCCGCTTAATCGGCGACTAACGAACCGTACGTGTCCGGACGCCGGTCACGATAAAACTGCCACGTGTTGCGCACCTCGCGAATCTTGTCGAGATCGAGATCGGCAACAACCAACGCGTCCTTATCACGGGGCCCTTCGGCGAGAAACTGTCCACGCGGATCGCAGAAGTAACTCTGACCGTAAAACTCGCCGATGTCCCACGGTTGCTCGTGTCCGACGCGATTGATCGCGCCGATGAAATAACCGTTCGCGACCGCGTGCGCCGGTTGTTCGAGCCGCCACAGATATTCCGACAATCCCGCAACTGTCGCCGAAGGATTGAACACTATCTCCGCGCCGTTCAAACCGAGCGCACGTGCGCCTTCAGGAAAGTGACGGTCGTAACAGATGTAAACGCCGACGCGCGCAAATGCGGTGTCGAAACACGGATAACCGAGATTGCCGGGACGGAAGTAAAACTTCTCCCAAAAGCCGGGATTGACGTGCGGAATGTGGTTCTTCCGATACTTGCCGAGATACGTGCCGTCAGCGTCGATCACCGCGGCAGTGTTGTAGTAGACGCCGGTGATCTCCTCTTCATAGATCGGCACGATGATCACCATGCCGTGATCCTTCGCCACTTCCTGCATCAGTTGCACGGTTGGACCATCGGGAATTCGTTCAACCGCTTCATACCAGCGCGTCTGTTGTTCGGCGCAGAAGTAAGGCGTCGTAAAAACTTCCTGCATGCAGATGATCTGCACGCCCTGCTCGGCGGCCTGCTGAAGAAACGTCAGGTGCTTTTCGATGTTCAGCCGCTTGATCTCTTCAATCGGCAGATCCGTCGGCGCTGCATTCGTACATTGAATAAGTCCACATTTAACCGTGCGTGGCATTCATCGGCTCCCTTCGTGCATCGCGTCCCTGCGCGATACTGTTAAAACGTAGTATATGACGAATCCCAAGGCAAAAGTAACGAACCATGCATAAGTATAGAGGTGGTCGAAGAAGGCCGGATTGCTGACCCGACCGCCGGGCGTAGTGGCCGCGCGCAGGAAACCCGGCACGACCGGAACGATGGCGATAACCAGCGCCGCTATCGCATGCCAGTTGAACCCGTTGCCATACGAATATGGCCCGTGCGGATCGAAAAGACCTTCGAGATCCAGCCGCTGTTTGCGAATCACCCAGTAGTCGCAAATCAAGATGCCCGCGATCGCGCCCATCAGTCCTGAATAACCGATCAGCCAGGTGAAGATGTAAGCACCCATCGAGGCCATGAGTTTCCAGGGCATCATCAGGATGCCGATCACGGCGGTGATCAAACCGCCGGTGACGTAAGAGATCAGCCGTGGGTTGAGATTGGAGAAGTCGTTTGACGGAGAAACGACGTTCGCGGCCATGTTCGTCGTGAGTTGTGCGGCAAAGATCACGGCGGTCGCAAACAGGATGATCAGCACGCTGTCGAACCGCCTCATCAACTCCACCGGGTCGGGAATGGCGACGCCGTAGATCAGCAGTGTCGCGCTCGTCACGGCAACGCCGATGAACGCAAACGCAGTCATCGTCAGCGGCAGTCCGAATGCCTGACCCAACATCTGCGACTTTTGCGAGCGGGCATAACGAGTGAAGTCAGGAATGTTGAGACTCAGCGTGGCCCAATAACCAACTGATGCAGTGAGCGCGCCGGGAAAGATGCGCCAGAACTCGTTCTGCTGTTTTTGCAACGCTGCTGACTCAGTGAGCACACGGCCCAGCCCGCCGGCACGCCACGCGGCCCAGACAAGCAAAACCAAACCGCCAACGAGCAACAACGGCGCGGACCACGTTTCGAGATACTTGATACCTTCGACGCCTTTCAAAATGATCACGACCTGAATTCCCCAGAAGAGGAAAAATCCAAGCCACGTGTGTAGCTGAACGTCAAACAGGGTCGCCGAAAGAGAGTTCCACGCCGGGAACATGTAACCAAACAACGCATCGAGCGCAGTGCCGCCAATCCACGTCTGAATGCCGAACCAGCCACACGCCACGATCGCGCGCAACATCGCCGGCACGTTCGCGCCTTTCGTTCCAAACGCAGCACGGCTCAGCACCGGGAACGAAACGCCATATTTCGTTCCCGCATGTGCGTTGAGAATCATCGGAATGAGCACGATGGTGTTGCCGAGCAGGATCGTGATCATCGCCTGCCACCAGTTCATGCCGGCTTCGATGAAACCGCCGGCCAGCGTGTAGGTCGTGATTACGACGCTCATGCCGATCCAGAGCGCAGCGATGTTCCAGGTGGACCAGGTACGTTCTTTGATTGTGGTGGGCGCGAGATCCCGGTTCCAGAGCGGGCTGTAGGAAACGTCGGTTTTGAGTTCTACAAAGTCGCGTTCAGTGGGGGAATCAGTTGTCATAAAGGTTTCAGTTTCGCGGCTTAGATAGCCACGCACGTACCGCGTTTCAAGAACTTTCCGTCACCCGCTTTGCCTTTGAATTCGTTTTTGTCGACGACGACTTTGCCGCGCGAAAGCACGGTTTCGACGACGCCTTTGATCTTCTTGCCTTCGTACGCGTTGTAGTCGACGTTCATGTGGCTCGTCTTCAGACCGAGTGTTTGTTCCTTGTTTGGATCGAAGATCACGATGTCGGCGTCGGAGCCGACGGCGATCGTGCCTTTCTTCGGAAACAGGCCAAACATCTTCGCGGCCGCGGTTGAAGTTAATTCTACGAAGCGGTTCAAGCTGATGCGATTCTCAACGACGCCGCCGTTGTAAATTAATGGAACGCGGTTCTCGACGCCGGGCGCGCCATTTGGAATCTTGGTGAAGTCGTCTTTGCCGAGCTCTTTCTGTTCTTTCATGCAGAACGGGCAGTGGTCAGTGGAGATGACCTGAAGATCGTCCATCTTCAAGCCTTTCCACAGTTCTTCC
>DASUPR010000555.1:0-6541 GCA_036281015.1 Pyrinomonadaceae bacterium | reverse complement strand
GACAAAGTCGCGCGCCGCGATCTGAAAATTCTAGACACGTCAGTAATCATCGACGGCCGCATCGCCGACGTCGCCGAAACCGGATTTCTAACCGGCAGTCTGATCATTCCGCAATTCATCCTCCGCGAGTTGCAGCAGGTCGCCGATTCACCCGACTCGTCCAAGCGCCAACGCGGACGACGCGGCCTCGACATGCTGAACCGCTTGCAGAACAACAGCTCGCTCGACATCCAGATCGTCGAGACTGATTTTCCTTCAGTTCGCGAAGTCGATCTCAAATTGATCGAGCTCGGCAAACAACTCGACGCCGTGATCGTGACCAACGATTTCAATCTCAACAAAGTGTCGCAGTTGCGCGGTGTCAGCGTGCTGAACATCAACGAACTGGCCAACGCGCTCAAACCCGTCGTGTTACCCGGCGAAGCGATGCGCGTGTTCATCCTGAAAGAAGGCAAGGAATACAATCAGGGTGTGGCCTATCTCGACGACGGAACCATGGTCGTGGTCGACAACGCGCGCCGCCTGATCGGCAAGAACGCTGACATTGCCGTGACCAGCGTGTTGCAAACCACTGCCGGCAAGATGATCTTCGGCCGTCTCTGGGAAGAAGCAGAGAATGGCCACAGCGACATTCACCGCACCAACGGCACCTCGCGGCGTATGCGAGACTCGCGCAGCGGCCCGCATCCCGTTCGTATCACCGACAGCGAACCGATCACGGAGAGCTGACACACCCGCGCGTTTTACGCTTCTCTCTTCATGAACATAGCGATCATTGCCGCCGCCGGAACCGGGTCCCGGATGGCGAGCAATCGGCCAAAACAGTTTCTGCAACTTGCAGGAACTCCAATAATCTTTCACACTCTTAAACCTTTCGAGCTGTGTGACAGCATTCAGGAAGTGATCGTGGTTTTGCCGGCCGAGGAGTCAGCGGCGTTTTTGGCGCAGGCGGGCAAGCGCGGATTGCGGAAGCTCACGCGTGTGGTCCCCGGTGGCGCGACACGCGCTGAGTCGGTGAAACGTGGTCTAATGTCGATCCGACCGGCGACTGCGGAGATCGTTGCGGTGCATGACGGTGTGCGGCCGTTCGTGACTGTTGAAGAGATCGAGGAAACGGTCGAAGCTGCGCGGCGCGACGGCGCGGCGATTCTCGCAACCCCGGTCACGGACACGATCAAGGTTATTGACGGCGATACGATTGTCGAGACGCTGGCGCGGCAACATTTAAGACAAGCACTAACGCCGCAGTGTTTTCGTTACGACTTGCTGCGTCAAGCTTACGACGTCGCGGACGTTACCGACCCGGCATTGACGGACGAGAGCGCGCTCGTGGAAAGGCTCGGCCACAAGGTGACGATTGTGGAAGGAAGCCCGAGAAATATTAAGATAACCACGCCCCGTGACCTCCTTATCGCTGAGACGTTTTTGAAGGACGAATGATACGGATCGGAATCGGCCACGACACGCATCGGTTAGTTGAAGGGCGGCCGCTCGTGCTCGGTGGAGTCCAGATCACTTCCGATCGCGGGGCCGAGGGACATTCGGATGCCGACGCGTTGGCCCATGCGATCGCCGACGCGATCCTGGGCGCGCTGTGCGAGGGCGATCTCGGAGTTCATTTTCCGGATAAAGATCCGCAATGGCGCGACGCCGACAGTTTGGAACTGCTTTCGCGCGTGATGTGGCTGGTGCGCGAACGCAATCTGCATGTAGTTAACGTTGATTCGACGATTCTGCTGGAAACGCCGAAGCTTCGGCCGTACGTCGAAGCGATGCGTGAGAACATCGCCGGTGTTTTGGGAATTGATGCCGGCTGTGTGAGCGTGAAAGCGAAGACGGGCGAAGGACTCGATGCGGTGGGCCAGGGGCTCGCAGTTACGGCTCAGGCCGCTGTGCTTATGGAGAGCAACTAAGGAAGCAGCTTGAGACCACAGGACGTCATACGAAAAAAGCGAGACGGGCAGAGTCTTTCGCGTGAAGAGATTGAATTCTTCATCAGCGGAGTCACAAGCGGCCGTATTGCGGATTATCAAATCAGCGCGCTGTTGATGGCCATCTACCTCAACGGCATGGACCAGAACGAGCAGCAGATCCTCACCGAGGCGATGCTCAACTCCGGCAACATCCTCGACTTCTCTGACATTCCCAAACCAAAAGCCGACAAACACTCGACGGGCGGCGTTGGCGACAAGACCTCGATCATCATCGCGCCTTTGGTTGCTGCGTGTGGCGTGTGTGTGCCGATGATCTCGGGCCGTGGCCTGGGTCACACCGGCGGCACGCTCGACAAGCTCGAGTCGATTCCGGGTTACAGCGTGAATCTCAACGTGACTGCATTCAAAAAAGTGTTGCAGGACGTCGGTTATGCGATGGCGGGACAAACGGCGGAGCTCGCGCCGGCTGACAAGAAGATGTATGCGTTGCGTGATGCGACGTCGACGGTCGAAGCGATCCCGCTGATTGTTGCGTCGATCATTTCGAAAAAAGGCGCTGCTGGTCTCGACGCGATGATCATCGACGTAAAGGTCGGTAACGGCGCGTTCATGCGCGAGGAGTCACGGGCGAGAGAGTTGGCCCACGCGCTGGTCAGCACGGGCAATTCGTGCGGCATCAAGACACGGGCACTGTTGACCGACATGAATCAGCCACTCGGTTCGGCTGTCGGAAATTCGTTGGAAATTAAAGAGTGCATCGAGATCCTGCGAGGCGAAGCGAGCGAAGGCGCCGAGCCGGTGCTCGATATTTCGCTGGAGCTCTCGGCGCACATGCTCGTGCTGGCGAATGTCGACGAGACGATTGAGGCCGCGCGTGAGCGTCTTGAGGGCGTGCTGCGATCCGGCGAAGCGCTCGAGTGTTTGCGGCGTAACATCGCGGCGCAGGGCGGCGAGCCGCGGGTTTGCGATCAGCCGGACGCGTTTCTGCCTTTGGTACGCGAAAGCGTTAAGGTAGAATCCCCGCGCTCTGGCTACATCATAAGTGTCGACACGACGGAAATTGGTCACGCGATCGCGGCAATCGGCGGCGGGCGCGTGCGCATCGAAGACACAATCGATCCCACGGTTGGCTTTATCTCCGAACTGAAGTTAGGCGAGCAGGTGAGGAGCGGCGAAGGATTCGGCGTGGTTTATTGCGCCGACGAAGACGCCGCGAAAGAAGCGGCCCGGCGCATTCAGGCTGCGTATCACGTCGGCGATGAACCACCCGGCCAGGTCGAAAAGCTCGTTAAGGAAATCGTCAACGAATGAAATACAAAGTTTTTGTCCTGCTTGGATTACTGGGCGCGCTGACGTTTGCGTTGGCGGGTTGCGGCGGAGCGGCTGCGGCTGAAGATCCTACGAAGATCAAGGTCGGCATTGTCTTTGACATCGGCGGGAAGGACGATCGTTCTTTTAACGCGGCGGCCTGGGAAGGCGTGCAACGCGCGGCGAAGGACTTGCCGATCGTTTTGCGTGACATCGAACCCGGCACGCCCAACGCGATCGAGCCTGCCATGCGCGCGTTTGCCGAACGCAACTTCGATCTGATCATTGGCGTAGGCTTCGCGCAAGCGCCGATCATGGAACAGGTCGCGAAGGACTATCCAAACATTCAGTTTGCGATCATCGATGGCGTCAGCAAGTTGCCGAACGTTGCGTCGCTGGTCTTCAAGGAGCACGAAGGTTCGTATCTTGTCGGTATTCTCGCGGCGAAAGCCTCGCGAACGGGAACGATCGGTTTTCTGGGCGGCATGGATATCGGACTCATTCATCGTTTCGCGACAGGCTACGAAGAGGGGGCGAAGTCAGTTAATCCAAACATCCGCGTGTACAAGAACTACGTCGGCGTAACCGACTCCGCCTGGAACAATCCCGGCAAAGGCAAGGAACTCGCGCTGTCGCAGATCAGCAAAGGCGCCGATGTGATCTTCACTGCTGCCGGCAACTCCGGTCTCGGCGCGTTTGACGCCGTCGAGCAGCAGGGAAAACAGAACGGGCGCGCCACGCATTTCGTCATCGGCGTGGATTCAAATCAAAACATGGTGAAGCCGGGCTTTGTTCTCAGCAGCATGGTCAAACGCGTTGACAACGCCGTGTACGACATAGTTCAGGACGTCGTGAATCATCGCTTCTCACCGGGCCTGCACGTTTTCGGCTTGGACAAAGACGGCGTGGGCTACGCGATGGACCAGTTCAACCAGGATCTCGTCACGCCCGAAGCGATTCAGGAAGCCGAAACCGCGAAGAAGAAGATTATCGCGGGCGAGATCAAAGTGACGGACGCGATGGGAAGTTAAGTCTCAGCCTCGATGCTCGAACTCAGAGAGATAACAAAACGCTTCGGCGATGTACTGGCTAACGATCACGTCAACATCGCCGTTAAGCCCGGAACAATCCATGCCATCGTAGGTGAGAATGGCGCCGGTAAGTCGACGGCGATGCGTATCGCCTACGGTTTTTACACGCCTGATTCCGGCGAAATTCTGGTCGATGGCCAGGTGCGCGACATCAAGTCGCCGCACGACGCAATCGCGCTCGGCATCGGCATGGTCCACCAGCACTTCATGCTGGTCGAGACGATGACGGTCGCGGAAAACATCGTGCTCGGCGCCGAACCCGGCAGTGCGTTTGCGCTCGATCTCAAAAGCGCGGCCGCGCAGATCAGACAGCTCTCCGAAGAATTCAAACTCGCCGTCAATCCCAACGAACCGGTCGAACACTTGTCAGTCGGTCAGCAACAGCGTGTCGAGCTGTTGAAGGCGCTCTATCGTCACGCGCGATTGTTGATTCTCGACGAGCCGACAGCAGTGTTGACGCCGCTGGAAGTCGAAGAGTTTTTCGGCATCCTGCGCCGCATGCGCGAACAGGGCAAGACCGTCATCATCATCACTCACAAGCTTTCCGAAGTGCTGGCGATCTCGGACGAAGTGACAGTGATGCGCGACGGCAAGGTTGTTGGCCGAGTACAGACGAAAGACACGAACGCCGCTGAGTTGGCGCGCATGATGGTGGGCCGCGAGGTTCTGCTACGCGTCGAAAAACCCGATCCACAGGTTGGTTCAACAGCGCTCGAGGTCCGCGATCTGTCTGTAATGACTGCTACCGGCGCGAAGCGGGTCAATAACATCTCGTTTCAGGTTCGCAGCGGCGAGATCGTGGGCATCGCGGGCGTCGAAGGAAACGGCCAGACGGAGTTAATCGAAGCGCTCGCCGGTCTCGTCGAGCCGGCCCAAATCACGGGCGAGATACGCGCGGACGGCCGAAGCATCAACGGTCTTGGCGCGCGTGTGCGACGCGAGCTCGGCATTGCGCACATACCTGAAGACCGTCATCGTCGCGGGTTGTTGCTCGATTTTAGCCTCGCGGAGAATTCGATTCTCGGCGTTCATTACCGTCCGCCGATCGCCGCGTACACCGGAAACGTCTTTCTCGACGAAAACGCGATCCAGCGACGTGCGACCGAGATCATCGAACGCTTCGACGTTCGCCCGCGCAACGCCGCTTTGCCGGCACGCGCTCTTTCCGGCGGCAACCAGCAAAAACTGATCATCGGCCGCGAGTATCACGTCAATCCGAAAGTGCTCCTCGTTTCACAACCGACGCGTGGCGTCGATATCGGCGCGATCGAGTTTATTCACCGGCAGTTGGTGGCACTGCGCGATCAGGGCTGCGCGATCCTGCTGGTTTCGGCGGAGCTGGAAGAGGTGACGAGTCTTTCCGATCGACTGTTGATTATTCACGAAGGGCGGATTGCGGGTGAAGTCGATCCAAAGGTGGCGACGTTAGAGGAGATTGGGTTGTTGATGACGAGAGGCCATTAACACACGGATGAAGACAATCGCACGCGAACTGATCTTTCCCCTTATTGCCGTCGTCGCGGCTTTCATTGTCGGCGGCATTCTGATCCTGCTCGTCGGCGACAATCCCATCGTTGCGTATCGGCTCTTGCTTGGCAGCGCGCTCTCGTGGCCCGACGGCATCGGTTACACCCTCTTTCACGCGACGCCGTTGATCTTTACCGGTCTCGCTGTGCTCGTCGGTTTTCGTTGCGGTCTATTCAACATCGGCGCGGAAGGACAACTCTATATCGCGGCGTTTGCGACCGCGTGGGTCGGAATCACGCTCGCGAATTGGTCTTCGTGGATACTCGTGCCGCTGTGTTTTGCGGCGGCGATCTTTAGCGGCGCGTTTTGGGGTGCGATTCCCGGTGTGTTGAAAGCGCGTTTTGGTTCGCATGAAGTCATCAACACGATCATGTTGAACTTCATCGCGGTCGCTCTCGTCAGTTATTTTACCCAGTATCACTACAAAGTTCCCGGCGATCCGATCCTGCAAACCGCGACGATCGGCGAGGGCGCTCACATTGCTCGTCTCGGCGCTTTTATTCCCGGCTTTCCGGAACGCATCCCGCTGAACGTTGCTTTTCTGCTGGCGCTGCTTTGCTGTTTGTTGGTCTATCTGTTTTTGTGGCGCACGAAGTGGGGCTACGAAATACGCGCGACCGGCAGCAATCCTACCGCTGCTGAGTACGGCGGCATCTCGATTCGCAAGCAGATCATCCTGGC
>DASUPR010000554.1:0-5595 GCA_036281015.1 Pyrinomonadaceae bacterium | reverse complement strand
AGGAGGAACCCTTCGCTTTGTACCCTTATGATCTTGGTCATGCTTCCGTCATGGACTAATGGTGTCTGGTGCGCGCAACTAATGTGCCGTCGCTGAATGGGTATGAGAGTGCGACTGATTGCTTTCGAGATCTCGAGAATGGACGAATTCACCCTCAAACAGTTCGGGTGAAAACTCCCAAAGTAATCAGGTGCGCTCGAAGCCCCATTCCCCCGAGCCGTTACAGGGAATGCTGCTTGCTGAGTAGAAGAGTCATGATGCTGCACCACGGCCGAATCATTTTTGAAGGTCCGGATGAACTATTCTGGAAATCAAACGATCCAGTGATTCGCGAGTTCGTGGAGTACGATACGGCTCCTCAGTAACTCGGCGATGGATCTCTGCTTCAACAGTTTCCGCCAACGGCACGTCACCGCGCCAGTGCAAGAGATAGAGATCGATGTAGTCCGTCTTGAGTCGCCGCAAACTTCGCTCACACGCCTTAATCGCGCCGCTTCGCGTAGCGTTGTGCGGATAAACTTTGCTGACCACAAACACAGCCTCGCGACCTTCGGCAATCGCCTCACCAGCGATCTCTTCCGCACCACCTTCACCGTACATCTCGGCGGTGTCGATGAGGTTCATGCCGAGATTCAAACCCAACCGCAGTGCCGCGATCTCGGACTCCCGTCGCGAAGGATCTTCACCCATACCCCATGTTCCCTGACCAAGCACAGGAATTGGCCGTCCCGAAGCCAACGGCGTGGTTCTCACTCTCGGCGCGTGATCAAGTTGTGTCGCTTCCCGCATGTTTCTCCTCCTGCCTCCGACAATTCTTGGGTGCTTTAGCCCATTCGGGTCGGGTGACCTGACCCAGCAACCATCCGAATCTGCTTTACACCTCGTTTTTGCCATTTAATAGAAGGCACGTTGGTTGCCACAACGCTCTTCATGGCGACAGCATCATCAACAGCCCAACAGGCGATCTCCAAAAACCCTTTCGACGGTTTCGACAAAATATTCCTCAACGGCAAGTGGCGTCACGGCAGCAGCGATCAGGCTTACGACGATACCAATCCTTATACAAACGAAGTGTTGGTTCGCATTCCTCTCGCCAACGAAGGTGACCTGAACGAAGCGTTTCAGGCCGCGAGATCTGCTCAGCCGAACTGGTGTCGCATGTTGCCGGCGGAGCGATCCAAGATTCTCCGGCGCGCCGCGGACATCATGGAAGAACGACGCGAAGAGATTGTCGGGTGGCTGATACGGGAGTCTGGCAGCACTCGTATCAAAGCCAATGTCGAGTGGCAATACGCACACGGAATCACACTCGAAGCGGCAACGTTTCCTTCGCGCATTGAGGGACCCATCATGCCGTGCGATATCCCGGGCAAGGAGAATCGCGTCTATCGTCAACCCGTCGGCGTCGTCGGCATGATCAGTCCGTGGAATTTTCCCTTTCATCTGAGCAGCCGCTCTATCGCACCTGCAATTGCGCTGGGGAACACGGTAGTAATCAAGCCGGCGTCTGACACGCCAGTCACGGGTGGATTACTACTCGGTAAAATCTACGAAGAAGCCGGACTTCCGGCGGGCGTTCTCAATGTCGTCATTGGTCAAGGCAGTGTGATTGGCGATGCGTTTATCCGGCATCCAACCCCACGCGTGCTCTCGTTCACCGGCTCAACTGAAGTCGGCCGTCACATCATGGAAACTGCCTCACAAGGGCGGACACTGAAGCGCGTGGTGCTTGAGCTCGGCGGCAACAGTCCACTCGTCGTGCTCGACGACGCCGACGTAGGTCTGGCCGTAAATTCCGCCGTCTTCGGAAAGTTTTTGCATCAGGGTCAGATCTGCATGGCCATCAACCGGATCATTGTGGACGCCAAGGTGCACGATGAATTTGTCGAGGTGTTCACCGAGCGCGTGCGCCAGTTGAAATACGGAAATCCTAATGACGACGACACGATTGTCGGCCCACTCATCAACAAGCAGCAGTTACAAAAACTGTTGGAACACATCGCGAAGGCACGATCGGAAGGCGCGAAGGAAGTGATCGGCGGCGAGCCCGGAGGACTCGTATTGCCGCCGCACGTTTTTATAAACGCCACGAATGAAATGTCGATCGTGCAGGAGGAGTTGTTTGGACCAGTGGTATCAATCATCAAGGTCCGCGATGAGAATGAGGCACTAGCCGTGGCGAACGATACGACATACGGATTGTCGAGTGCCGTGTGGACTCGCGACCTCGAGCGTGGTAATCGTTTCGCACTCCGGCTGGAAGCAGGAATGACTCACGTGAACGACTCGCCGGTAAACGACCTGCCAAACTGCCCGTTTGGCGGCGAGAAGAACAGCGGTCTGGGCCGTTACAACGGACAATGGTCCATAGAAGAGTTCACCACTGTTCACTGGATCTCAGTGCAGCACGAACCGGTTCAGTATCCATTCTAGCCAGGGGAATTCCGACAGATGCCTACGATTCCAACAATGCGCGCTGCGGCGATCGATGAGTTCGGCGGCCCGGACTTCTTGAAGTTGGACATCCGTGGTTAGTCTTCCTTAGCTTCTTCGTCCCAAATAACTATAGAAGGGTCGGCACTGGGGTTGCTTAAGGCCCGGTGTGGCCGTTAGCGTTCAGAGAGTTGCCGTTCATTCCGAAGCCGCCGACACCGACTTCACGGGCTTTGTGCGTGTGCGGGGTGCACGGGAGCATAATCTCAAGAATATCGATCTGGATTTGCCGCGTGATGCGCTGGTTGTGTTCACTGGCGTGTCTGGTTCGGGGAAGTCGTCGTTGGCATTCGGTACACTTTATGCCGAGGCGCAGCGGCGTTATCTCGAATCTGTTTCGCCTTACGCGAGGCGTCTCTTTCACCAGATGGCGGTGCCCGACGTCGATCAAATCGATGGTTTACCGCCGGCCGTCGCACTCCAGCAACAACGCGGCTCGCCAACCACGCGCTCGTCTGTCGGCAGCGTCACGACGCTCTCAAACCTGCTGCGGATGTTGTACTCGCGTGCCGGCGATTATCCGCCGGGCCAACCCATTCTTTACGCCGAATCGTTTTCGCCAAACACCGTTGAGGGTGCGTGCCCGACGTGTCATGGACTCGGTCGAATCTACGAGGTAACCGAGCAGTCGATGGTGCCCGACGACTCGCTCACGATTCGTGAGCGCGCGATTGCCGCATGGCCCACGGCCTGGGGCGGACAGAATCAGCGCGACATTCTAACCACACTTGGCTACGACGTCGATCTTCCATGGCGCGAACTGCCGAAGAAGGACCGCGATTGGATCCTCTTCACCGATGAACAGCCACGCGTGCCTGTCTATCCGGGCTACGATCGAGACGAAGTGCGACGCGCGCTGAAGCGCAAGGAAGAGCCGAACTACATGGGAACGTTCACGAGCGCGCGCCGTCACGTGCTGCACACGTTTGCTAACACCCACAGCGCGCTCATGAAAAAACGCGTGGCCCAGTTTATGGTGGGCACCGAATGCCCGACGTGTCACGGCAAACGCCTTCGTCCCGAGTCGCTCTCAGTAAAATTTGCAGGTCTCGACATTGCTGAAATCTCGCGGCTGCCACTCAAGCGTTTAGCGACTGTGATACGCCCGTATGCTCACGGCACTGCGCAGGGATTTGGAAAGCTGAAGACAGACCATCCGGAGAAGGCGATTGTGACGCAGCGAATCTGCGAAGACCTCGCTGCACGGCTCACCGTGTTACTCGATCTCGGGCTCGGTTATCTCTCGCTCGAACGCAGTACGCCCACGCTGTCGCCCGGTGAGTTGCAACGCCTGCGACTCGCTACTCAAGTTCACTCCAATCTGTTTGGCGTCGTTTACGTGCTCGACGAGCCATCCGCGGGTTTGCATCCAGCAGATACGGAGGCACTCCTCGCGGCGCTCGACCAGTTGAAGGCATCCGGAAACTCGCTCTTCGTAGTCGAACACGAGCTCGACGTGATTCGTCATGCTGATTGGATCGTCGATGTTGGACCAGAGGCTGGCGAGCACGGAGGCGAAATACTTTACAGTGGACCAACCGCGGGACTCGAGCGCGTAAAAGAATCGCAAACCCGGCGACATCTTTTCGGTGAAGTCTCACTTCCGTTCCGTGAACCGCGCACGCCCAAGTCATGGTTGAAATTGAAAGGCGTCACGCGCAACAACCTGCACGATGTCGACGTCGAGTTTCCGTTAAGCGTGTTCACCACCGTGACCGGTGTGTCGGGCTCGGGCAAGTCGAGCCTCGTGAGTCAGGTCTTGGTGGAACTGGTCGCGGAGCATCTGGGCCATCACCTCCAGCCGGATGAGGACGAAGGTGAAACACTCGAAAGCACGGCGGTGGCGACGCTCGGCGGCCAGATAACCGAGGGCATAGAAGCGATAAAGCGTTTGGTCGTGGTGGACCAGAAACCAATCGGTCGCACGCCACGGTCTAACCTCGCTACTTACACGGGGCTCTTCGATTACGTTCGCAAGATCTTTGCTGAAACTAAAGCGGCGCGAGCGCGTCGTTATGATGCCGGACGTTTCTCGTTCAACGTCGCGAAAGGCCGTTGCGAAAATTGCGAAGGTGAAGGCTGGGTGATGGTGGAGCTGTTGTTTCTGCCGAGCGTCTATGCGCCTTGTCCGGTCTGTCATGGCGCGCGATACAACGCGAAGACTCTCGAGATCAAGTATCGGGATAAGAGCATTGCCGACGTGTTGCAAATGACGGTAGACACTGCTTGGAAATTCTTCGCTGACGAGCCGCATGTTCATCGTTCGCTCGGTGTGTTGCGCGAGGTCGGACTCGGCTACATCCGTCTCGGCCAGTCGGCCACCGAACTTTCCGGCGGCGAGGCGCAGCGAATCAAGCTTGCGACTGAACTGCAACGAATACAGCGTGGCAACACTCTTTATATCCTTGATGAACCAACGACCGGACTGCACCCGGCAGACGTGGAGAAGCTGATGGTCCAACTCGATGGCCTCGTCGAAGCCGGAAATACCGTGATCCTCGTTGAACATGATATGCGCGTGGTTGCCGGGAGCGATTGGGTAATCGATATCGGACCGGGCGCTGGTGATGAAGGCGGGCGAGTGGTGGTTGCGGGAACGCCGGCCGACGTAGCGAAATCAGCGAAGAGCCGGACTGCGCCTTATCTTGTTAATTCTGGAAATCTTGTAATCCAGTGAAGCGTTTAGACAGGATGTCAGGATTTTCGGGATGAACCAGACTTACCCTTAGAAACTTCATATTAGATTTGGGTGGGGAGGGCATAATGCCCAGAATTGGTGCCGACTCGGTTGATGAAACATTCGATCCAATCATCCTTACACAACTTCTGAAAGCGAAGCCGGCGGCGTTCGCTGTTGCGTTAAGACTGTCCCGGATCGCTAAGTCGCGCCAAGCTATTGAGGCCGTGATTGAAACCTTAGCCTCTTCGCTACGTGACTCTGGAATCAAGCGGTCTGTTCTCGCAACCTTACCAATTGGGGCCTTGTCTGACCTTCGGTGGCTCGCCGAGGAAACAGGCCAACCAGACCTTGGTGCTGCGCTCACATTGGCACATGGGAACCAGGCTCAATGATCCAAATAAGTTGGGGCTAAGATGGTGGCG
>DASUPR010000553.1:0-12998 GCA_036281015.1 Pyrinomonadaceae bacterium | reverse complement strand
CTCCCCGACCTCACCCGCCGAACACTCAACCGCAGTCTCCGGATTAACCACCGTAAGTCTCTGCCCACCAAACGAAACACCGCAGCTAACCAGCGACTTCGCTTCCGAGCCATTTCCATTCGCGCCCAGCACGCGATTCTTGATCAACTCCGCCGTACTAAACGCTTCGACCTTCGGAACACCACGAGCCGCTTTGCCGGAAACAAACAACGTCGCTTCCGCCAATCCGTAACAAGGATGAAAAGCCTCCGCCTTGAAGCCACACGACGCGAACGCTTTCGCGAATCGCTTCAACGTCGCCGGACGAATCGGCTCCGCGCCGTTGAAAGCAACTTTCCAGTTACTCAGGTCCAGTTGCGCCTTTTGCTCCTCACTCACTTTGCGCACGCAAAGGTCGTAAGCGAAGTTTGGTCCACCACTCGTGGTCGCTTTCGCAACCGAGATCGCCTGCAACCAACTGAACGGACTCTGCAGAAACGCCGCCGGCGACATCAACACGCAACGCGCGCCAACGTACAACGTTTGCAACACGTTACCGATCAATCCCATGTCGTGATACAGCGGCAACCAACCGACGATGATCGACGATTCGGTCTGATCAAACGCCTGCTGGATCAACTGCTCGTTGTGCATGAGATTGCCGTGGCTGACGATCACGCCTTTGGGTTGGCTTGTCGATCCGGAGGTGTATTGCAGAAACGCCGGCATCTCTCCGGCGAGCGATGGACGATGCCATTCATCCTGCGTGTTCGCTTGAATGTTGTCGGTGGTCAGCCATTTCAGCGAACTGAGGTTCGGAACCTGTCGGCAGAGCGGCTCGATGCGTTGTTGAATGAACGAAACACTCAGCGCGAGCGACGCTTGGGAATCGGCGACGATCGCCTCCAACCGGTGTAACGTGCGATTCAATCGTGGCGGATACGCGGGCACGGCAATCGCACCTGCGTACAGGCATCCGAAAAATGCGGCCACGTATTCGAGATCCGAGGGATACAGCAGCAGCACCGTCTTACCGGCGGCCCCCATCGCAGTCAGCTCATGTCCGATAAGCTGTGCTTTGCGATGAAGTTGTTGCCAGTTCAGACTGATTCTGTCAGCGCCGTTATCTGCCAGAAACGTGTAGGCGACGCGATCGCCTTGAAAGCGCGCACGCCATTCGAGCAGATCCACGAGGGTGGAAAATTGCGCACTAACCCCGAATCCGGAATCCGGACTTCCTACTGCTAAGCTACTCATGCAGGAATTTGCACGCGATGTTGAGGTGGGAGTTCTGCGAGTAACGCGGGCTACCGCCCTTTAGGCCAAGTGAGTGGCCTCGGTATTTTGGTTCCGCCCTGTCGGGAGGGGCGTGAGTATCCCAAATCAGCGATTACCTGTCAACCTACTTTACACAAAAAGTGTGGCGATGAAGAACAACTTCTCACGCCAAGGCCGCGGGTATGCAATGAAAACTCAATTGCACACGCGTAGTACATTGCGGTTTTGGGTCGTTGCGAAAATATATTTTTGCTAATATCTCGAAGCCTCGGCCTCAAGAAAGGAAACAACATGCGAAAACTCTCAATGCTCTTCTTCGTCGTCCTGTTCGCCTCGGTGGTCCACGTTCAAGCACAATCAAAATCAGACGCTGATCTGATCAAGCAGGCAGCACTTGATTACATCGAAGGCTGGTATGAAGCGGACGCGGCGCGCATGGAACGCGCGCTACATCCCGATCTCGCAAAACGAATCGTGCGCGTCGATCAGCGAGGGCGCTACAGTTTGGGACAAATGAGTGCGATGGGACTCGTGCAGGCCACGCGCGAGGAGGGCGGCAAGGACATCCCCAAAGAGAAGCAGCAGAAAGACGTTACAGTGCTCGATATTTTCGGCAACGCGGCGAGCGCAAAGATTATCGCCTCGAGCTGGATCGATTACCTGCATCTCGCCAAATGGAAGGGCCGTTGGGTGATCGTTAACGTGCTTTGGGAAAACAAGCCCGCGCAGCAGTAACTTAATCAAGTCTCGCAGATCGCAAACGCAGTGAGTTTGCGATCACTGAAACGGAACTGAAGCTCATCGCTGCGGCTGCGATCATCGGACTCAAGAGCAGTCCGAAAAACGGATACAGCACACCCGCCGCGATGGGCACGCCGATCGTGTTGTAGACGAAGGCAAAGAACAGGTTCTGTTTGATGTTTTTCATCGTCGCGCGACTCAAATTAATGGCGCGCACGATGCCTCGCAAGTCTCCCTTAACTAGCGTCACATCAGCACTTTGCATGGCGACGTCGGTGCCTGTGCCCATCGCAATACCTACGTCTGCCTGCGCCAGGGCCGGGGCGTCGTTGATGCCGTCGCCGGCCATCGCGACCTTGCGTGCTTCGCTCTGAAACCGCTTCACAATCTCGGCTTTCTGGTTGGGTAAAACTTCGGCGACGACTTCGTCGATCTTGAGTTTTCGCGCAACGGCTTCGGCAGTGGTTCGGCTATCGCCGGTGAGCATTACGATTTTTATGTTTTGCTGATGCAGTTGATCGATCGCCGGCTTTGTACTCTCTTTGATCGGATCGGCAACGCCGAGCAGCCCGGCCGGTTTGCCGTCGACGACTACAAACATCACGGTTTGACCTTCGGTGCGATAGTCTTCGGCCTGCGTCGCGAGTTCGTAAGCGTTGATGTTGAGCTCATCGAGCAAAGCCCGATTGCCCAGCGCGACCGACCTGCCGTCAACGTTGCCTTTCACGCCTTTGCCGGTCACCGAAGCAAACGCGTCGACATTCGTTAATTGAACACCACGTTCCGCAGCGCCCGAAACGATCGCCGCGGCTAACGGATGTTCGCTGGCGCGCTCGAGACTGGCTGCGAGTCGAAGCAGATCCGTTTCGTTAATTCCCGGCGCTGGAGCAACGGTGACGAGTTTTGGTTTGCCTTCAGTCAACGTGCCGGTTTTATCGACGACGAGCGTGTCGATCTCACGCAGCACTTCGATCGCTTCCGCGTTCTTGAAAAGCACTCCACCGTGCGCGCCTTTGCCCGTCGCCACCATGATCGACATCGGCGTCGCCAGGCCGAGCGCACACGGACACGCGATGATCAGAACCGCGACCGCGTTGATGAGCGCGTACGCCATTCGCGGCTCCGGACCAATAAACGCCCAAACGAAAAACGTGACGAACGCTACGAGAATCACCGCAGGGACGAAGTACCCCGAGACGACATCTGCCAGCCGCTGAATCGGCGCACGGCTCCGCTGCGCTTCGGCAACCATCTGCACGATCTGCGATAAGAGCGTTTCGCTGCCGACGCGTTCGGCTTGCATCACAAGCGTACCGTTGCCGTTGATCGTGCCCCCGATCACGCGCTCGCCTTTCAGTTTCTCGACGGGGATCGGTTCGCCCGTCACCATCGACTCGTCAACCGAGCTCGTGCCTTCGAGCACGACGCCGTCCACCGGAACCTTCTCGCCCGGACGCACGCGCAAGCGTTCGCCTTTCATCACCTCATCGAGCGGCACGTCTGCTTCTGTTCCGTCAGGCTGGATGCGGCGCGCGGTCTTGGGCGCTAAACCCAGCAGCGCTCGGATCGCCGCGCCGGTTGAGCTGCGAGCTTTCAGTTCGAGCACCTGGCCCAACAAAACGAGGGTCGTAATCACCGCCGCGGCCTCGAAGTAGACCGGAACGTTACCCGCGTGATCGGTAAATCCATGCGGAAAGATCTGCGGGAAAAACGTGGCGATCAGGCTGTAGACGTAAGCGACGCCGACACCCAGGCCGATCAGCGTGAACATGTTGAGACTGCGGTTCACGATCGAATACCAGGCGCGCACAAAGAATGGCCAACCGCCCCAAAGCACGACCGGCGTTGCGAGCACGAGCGAGACCCACGTTGAGAGACGCGGTCCGAGCAGTGTTCTCGCGGGATCGCCGGGAATTAGATCGCTCATCCCGATAATGAGCACCGGCAACGACAAAACCGCGGAAACCCAAAAGCGCCGCTTCATTTCGTTGAGTTCTGCGTTGTCTTCTTCCGCGGTGACGGTGCGCGGCTCGAGCGCCATGCCGCAGATCGGACAAAAACCGGGTGCATCACGAACGACCTCCGGATGCATCGGGCAGGTGTATTCGATCTTCTCGCCTTTCGCGGGCGCGGGCGCCGGCGCGGCCGTTGCGTCGTGGTGGTGACCCATCGGCGATGGACCACCGGCGAGAAACCGTTCGGGATCTTCGCGGAATTTGTGCAGGCAGTGCTGACTACAGAAGTAGTAAGTCTGCCCGTTGTGCTCAAACGATCCGGCGGCCGCTAACGGGTTCACCGTCATGCCGCATACCGGATCAGTCACGGATTGAATTGTTGGTAACGACCTTGCCATCACTATTTCTCACCAACGTCTGCCACGGCCATCCGCACGCGCGACGGGTTGCCAAATTCCGTCCACGCGAAATGAACCTGGCCGCGCCAACGCGCCATGCGCGGAAAGCCGCTCGAACGTGAAATATCAGTTTGTGCGATTACTGCCGGTGGTCCAACAGCGCCATTGGCCTGAACGCGACGCACTTTGATTTGACCGCCGTCTACGTTTCCCGCCAACCAGCAAACAAGCGCTGAACCGTCCGCAAGCAGCAACGTGTCTACACGGCCAACGTTCTCGCCGTCGTCGACCTGGATCGGCTGACTGAACGTCGCGCCGGCGTCGGTCGAGAATGCGACTTTCACACGCGGCACGTTGCCCGGGCTACTGAACCACGCAACGGCCACGTTCCTGCCGTTAGCCGAGATCGCTGGTCCATTTACCGGACAGCCGGCGATCTGCCAGTTGTCAGCAAACACCGGTTGCGGCGTGGTCCAGGTTCCGTTGACCTGCCGCACGAGGTAGATGTCGCGCACTTCGCCCGGTGAGCGGTCGCGGTACACGGCGATTGGCCCGTCGCTCGTAACCGCCGCAGATGTTTGGCAACACTCGCAAACACGCTCGTCGAGTTGCGCTTCATCAGACAGTGTCCCGTCTCTGCCGATCGTGGCGTAACGCAGTGTCATGCTCTCGGCGGCCGGTGCATGCTCGTCAGAGTCTTTCATGTTCTTCATGTTGCGGCCGTCAAGCCAGATCGCTCCCAACCCGCCGTCTGGAAGTGCGATCAGCGAGACGAAACCGTGCTCGGTTTGCGTGTTGTCTCGATGCGGTACGAGTGGTTTGGTCCAGGTCGCGCCACGCGTTTCCGAGCGCGCGATGTTTACGTCGTACGCGTACGTCGCAGAGCCGCTCTTAACCAGCCAATGCGCGGCTAACGCTCCGTCTGTGAGCCCGATGACCGACGGGAAGTCGGCCCAGTTAACGAACCAGTTTTCGCCTTCAGAAACGGTAAACGCCTCGCCCCAGACGCCGCGTTCGATAACAGCGGCGCGCAGCGCATAACGCTTCGCGCCGATCTTCTCGACCCAACTCAGAACCACGCGCCCATCGGGAGTTGCGGTCAGTTCAGGCTCGCGGCTGTCGCCCGTCGCGGGAGACTCCGACGGGCGAATAACCAGAGCCTGTTCGCCCTGCTGCGGCTTCGCTCGTGAGACTTCCTCGTCTCCGCGGCGAACGCAGCCAAAATTCACGATCACAACCAGCAGGATTAGGGAGATACGTGTTCTAGTCATCTGTCAGTGTGTGTTTCCGTGCGAGCTATGCATGCTGCTCATGTCCATCTGGCCGGGACGGATTCTGAAGAACAGTTTCCAGCCGATGGGGTTGTTTCCGTAGATCTGGTCCAGGATCGCGGGCTTCGAGTAGAACGTGATATCGCTTCCCACACCGAACGAGATCTTGTCCGTTTTCCAGATGTCGCGCAGTCCGCCAAAAGTGTAGGCGCCAATGCGGAATATCGCGTGATGATCGGTGATCCCGAGGAGCGCACGATCGTCGTCGCGAAGCAGCTCATCCCGGTCCACCAGTTCCAGCCGGGTATAGAGATAGTTCTTGTCGAGAAAGTTGACCGTCGATTCAGCAGTGTAAGCATTGAGATTCCGAACCTCACCGTGCCCGCTCACGTGGTTACGTCCCCAAACAAATGCCGAGGCCCAATTGCCGCGCTCGAAGGGCCGGTTGTATTGCAGCGAAGCCGTGGTCCGGCGAATGTCCTCGTCTGGTTCTGAGGCTTCAGGACTACGCAAAAAGCCGTGGCTGATCTGCATGGCCCAATTCCTGTTTGGCATGAACCAGAGGCGAACCGAGCGCGAGTTCCACTTGTGCGCGTCGAAGTCATAACGATTCTCGTCGGGCTCGCGGCCATTGAAGATTGAACCCTCAAACTTGAACCAGCGATAGGTAAAGCCGGTCGTAAACACTCCGAAAGCGATGTGGGTTGAATCCTGTAAGTGGTGCGCCAGTGTGGCGGAAGGATTCTCCGAAGCCGACATCCGGTGCGGGAATGCAACCGGTCCCATTGCGGGTTCGCCCGGGTATCCGAAGTACGTGTACCACGTCCCGCGCTCACCAAGCGGCACCGTGTACTGCGCCGACAACTCCATGAACAAATCGTGCGGGTGCTGTCGATCGATGATCTTCTCGCCGTTGTACGTCTCACCGGTCTGAAACAGCAGCGGCGAGCCGCCAGGCGCAAACGTGAACGGCTCAGCGCTGAACATGCCGCGCAGTTGCAGCGTTCCCTTGCCTATCTTGCGATACGCCATCGGCATGAACCAGTTCGCGGAGTCGGCCTTCGTCACGCCACGAGGACCACCCTGACGGTTAAATCCCGCGACAAAATTGTAGTGAAACATCAACAGCCACTCACCGGCCATTTTGTGGTGCATGTACATCGGCGAAGACGCCGGTTGCCATGCGGTGCCTGACCCCATCGCGCCCATCGAAATCATGTTCCTCTCGCTGGAACCGACGCGAATTCCCATGTCCTCTCCTTCCATCATCAGGAGTGGCCCCATCGCCATCCGGTGCGTTCCGTCTGTTTCTTCCATTTCCTGTGCCGGCGACGCCGCGGGCGCAGGCGACGCAACAGGCGCTGGCGAATTAGAAGGAGCAGGCGCAGGCGTAGCGGCAGGCTTCGACGCTGGACTCGGTGTTGGTTTCGGCATTTCGTGGCCCTGGTGTTGGGCCACACATGTCAGAGCGGTAGCAAGAATTAGAAAGATGGCCTTAATGACAAACTGCATTTTTCCCCCACTGGTGTTTAGATAACCACAAAGCAGACGTATGCCTGCGCAACTACGTAGCGCGGTCCAGGGGGTCTAAATTCGGAAGGAGTGATTTAAAACGTAACGGGGACTACTGCGGCCGGGTGGGCCGTGATCGTGAACCTCGACCAGCTTCGTCGACGATGCAAAGCTCACCGCGACGACAGGCGGATCAACTGCAACGATGTCGTGCGAAGACGGGCTGAGAACAACTGCCCGCGACGTTGAATTCGCCGTGCCGGGCGAATGTGTTACGCAGTGCGAACACCCGTCGCCCTGTTCAGTGACGGTAGCCGCTTCGTGGTTGACCGCGTGCTGCGAATCCCCGCCGGCGTCTTTGCTGGCGCAATGACTTACAGGCCGGACTTCCTGCGGACACAAAGCGCAGGCCATCGCGTTGGTACAAGCAGCGACAACGAGCAGGCCACAAAGCAGCGGCCACACTGCACGGCAGATCTGAAAACGTCGAAGCATCGAGATTGCGCAACTATAACACGCAGCGAAAACTTATCCGAATCCTACTGTGGCCCGATCGAGTAGATCGAGGTGTTCGGGTGATAGAGACGCCAGTCGAACCAGTAGTCTTCCAGGACGAAGACCTTCTTCAGTTGATGCCCGGCGAGCGGGCCGCTGATGGCTTTTCCTTCGAAGTTCCAGGTGCTGTTGGTTTCGGCGTCGATCAGTTGAAACGGCGCTTGCCCGGTATTCTCCGGCCCGTCGGTTTTGCGGAAGATCTCGAGCTTTCGCCCGTCAATAGTTCGTTCGAAGGCGCGCACCGAACGACCGTCCTCACCCAACACAACCACAATCGGGACCAAACCAATCGTGTCGATGATCGGGCTCTGCTTCTGCAACGCCGGCAACGGATAGGCCGTTGACTTGCCGTCGATCTCGATACCGACGACTAAAGTTCGCGGCGGAAGACGCTTGTCGACGTCGGTGCCTTCCACGACACGCATGCGTGCGACTTGCGGTTCCCAATTCACTTCGTAACGGTTGCCCAAAGCCGCGATTCTCTCGTCAGGCTTGAGCACGCGGCCGTCGGGCCGTTCTTTTTTCCAGATGGCGAACGATAACTCGTCGTGAAAGACCGGCTTGAGCTGCCGTCCCTGCAGTGGACCATGGAGCGCCTTGCCGGTGACCTGTTGCCACCACGTTCCAGTCTCATCGTCGCGCATGATGAAGTTCTGGTTATTAATGCCTGCGAGCCGGAAGTGCAGCACGCGTCCATCGACTGTCGATTCCCACACCAGACCGGTGTGACAGAGCGTTCAATACGTGGCCACGATCGGCGTGCCGCCAACCGTGTCCCCCAACACGTGGTGATAGGCCATCAGCGTGATCGGATACGCGACCGATTCTCCGTTGACCGTGATCGCCATCACGCGCTCGTCATCTTTGACGAAGCTTGCTTCAGCGATCCGCGCATACAACGGATTTGGCAGCGGATTGAACATCCATTCGAAGTGATTCTGCTGTGCGAGCCACGTCGCACCGAGCACGGGCAACAAGAGAATCACGAGGATCGCACGGCTCCACCAGCGGCCGCCAAGCCACAGGCGAACCATCAGCGTCACGATCACCAGCGAAGCGACGATACTCACGAGCGGCGACCAGGTACGCATGAAATACGAAACAGCCATGATGCGCGGTGTCTGCGGCTTGAACGGCATGATCAGATACATCGGGGTCAGCACAAACACGATCACCGCAATCACGAGCACAACGAGCAGGAGCCACACAAGTCTTCGCCGCTTGTTTTTAGCCATCAATTATCTCCAGTTCGCCGCTTAAACTTTCGCACCATCGCTATAGCCCACAAAACTCCGATGCCGAGGAACGGCAGTAGATAAACCAACAAGTCCCAACGTCCATAACCCGGCGGAGTAGCTTCCACTGTCGCAATCGTTTCAGCGTTTCCCAACGCACTCTCGAGCCGCACACGCACCCGCCACAGTTCCTCCGCGTCGAATTGCACCACCGCGCGATACTGCACCTGGTCCCGCAGGTTCTCACGTTCGCCGATATAAAAAACTTCCTGCAACCTGCCGCTGACGGGTTGCACGCCGACTTGAACGCGCAGGTCGGCCGGAAGCTGAGCGCCCTGTTCGGGGCTGATAATTACAAAGAACAACGCCTCGCCGACATCGGGATCCGTCCAAACCGAAATCACATAAGGCGCAACCTTTTGATCGACAAACAGCGGAAAAGGCGGGCCCTCGTGGGCCTCAACTGTTCTCAAAAATAAAAATATGAGAACCAGCGGCAGCGCGTATCTGAACCCTCGTGAACTCATTTTTCTCAACCGCTGCCAAGAACCAGACCGCGCATTTCCATCGGCTGCGACATCACCCACAACGCCGCGCCCGCGATGAGCAATGAAAGCGCAGCCCAGGGAATAAGGGCGCGCACCGGCTGAGCTATCTGATCCGTCGCCGCCAATAGATAACTCACCAATAACGATCCGAAGAGACCGAGAAGAATAAAGCCAACCTCAAAAACTTCCACGACATTCGTCGGTAAACCAACCAGCGTCCACTGCGGCTGACCAAGAATCGCGGCGCCAAGCTCGGCGACGGCTGCCTGCGTCACCGGAATAAAAGTGAACAGTCCAGTGAAGAAATGAAAGCTGTAATGAGCCAGCCAAATACCGAAACCGATCGGGACTAACGAATATGAATAACGAACCGCGAGCCCAAATACCGAACTCTTGCTACGACTCAAGACTCGCGTTATCCAAGCGGCGAGTCCAACCAGCACTAACGGTTCGACGACGAGAAACAATCCGAACACGATCGCCAGCACTGGCGCTTCAGTCGTAACACCCAACACGCGCGCCAGCCATTGCTCCAAAGCGTAAACCGGACTGACCATCGCGAACGCATTGAGCAGCGCGCCAAAAGCAAAAACAATTACGAGCGCCGCGAGATCTTTGCGCCTCGACAAAAACCCGAGCCCGGAACGCATCACGTCGTTCGCCAACTCCGTCGCGGGCACGCGGCTCATGATCCCGACATTGTCGTGCGGACACGCCTGCACACAGTCCAGACAAAACGTGCAATCGATATTGCCGACCTTGCGTGGCTGAAACAGAGCCAGTTCACAACCGCGTTGAATTACAACCAGCGGCGCGGCAGGTTCGCGCACGCCACGGATGCAGTCCTTTGTCGTACAGCGCGTGCAAACATCCTGATCGCGAACCGCGACTTCCATCGGCGAGACAGTCGAAGCGGCAAAATTAAACTGTCCAATCGGACAAACGTACTTACAGAACGTCGCGTGCTTGAAAACCGAATCGATCACGAGCGCGCCGGCGAAGTAGGTGACGATCAACCACGCGGTCCACCACGGCGAGGCCCACAGATCGAGCCACTCGTAAACAAAAAGCATTGCCACGAAGAGACCGATCGAGAGCCACTTGTTACGCAAGTAACGTGGCCAGTTTCGCGTCGGACGAAAAAACTTGCGGGCGAAGTTTCGCACCAGCATGAACGGGCACGCGAGGCAGAAGAAATTTCCCGCCAGCAACAGAACCAGAATCAGCGCGCCGCGAAAGTGTACCCACGTCAACGTCGTCGCCAGATTTCGCGGCGCCAACTGTGGACCAAAAAGCCCGTGCAGAATCATCGCCACGCTGATGACGAACAACGGAATCTGAAGCAGCGTGCGCGCGTGACGCCACTTCAACAAGCCGCCAAGCAACGGCAGACGCAAAAGATCCAAACCGGGCTGCGTTTTGCTTGTGGGATTTACCTGGAACACTTGAACCGGCTGACTCAGGCTGGCGCGACTTCCTTGATTTCAAACTGCTGGTCCATTTCGCGGCCGTCCGGCAAGGTCAAACGCACCAGGACCTGCCAATCACCAGCCATCGAAAGATTCATGTTGGTTCGATACTGTCCGGGCCCGATCTCTTTTGCTTCGGCAAAAACAGGAGCCATGCCGGCGTGCGACATGTTTCCTTCCAGCTTGATGCGCGCTCCGGCTACGGGCTCGTTCGAACCGTCCTTGATTTTAATCGTTATCGTCACGTCGCCAACCCGAGCGGGCAGCGGAGAAACTTCGTACGAGACGGTGAGGTTTGACATCGACGGGCTCTCGCGCCGGCAACCCTGCACGAGCGCGAACAGGACACAGAGCGCAATCAGCAACTCGAGTTTACGGAGCACAACTCAGGTTGCAACCGCGGGTATCGACTTATGCCGCAGCGAGCAGGTACACGCAGCAATCTCTTCTCCCTTGGGCGGGAACATGTGGTAGTACATCGCAACCAGCATCGGCATGAACACCACGGCGTTATAGAAGAGATGGATCTCGACGCGAGACTTCGGAAACACCATTTGCAGGAAGCTGAGCGGAACCGGCGAGCCTAGCCAGTTGTGATGCGTCAGGGCCTGCCACTGCAAAACGGCGTGCTCGATGTGGTGCCAAAACTGAATCACCAACGCGGCGGTCCACCATTTTCGCGAAGTTCCGGTGAAGCCTTTTCTCAACATCCAGAGGCCGACGAGCATCACGATCGCGTAGCCGTAATGCAGGATCTCGGAGCTCACGAGCCAGGGGAAAAACAGGCCGAGAAAACCTCCGGCAGCGGGCCGGGACCAGCCCATGACGTAAATCTGGTAAGCCTGCGTGAGGTGTTCGGCCCAGTGGGCCAACACGATGAATGTAAAGGCGTAAAGTGCGCGTCGATGCCAAACGCTGTTCAGCTTGTCGTAAAAGCTGAAGTCGGCTACGGCACCCATCGGCGGGTGTGCGGCTGCTGACATTGCGACCCTTCCTTTGCAATGATTCCAACGTGACGGTTAAACGGCTGTCAGTCTAGCGCAAACTTAGTTTACTGACCACCATTTTAGAGTGTCATTTTAAGACAAAGCGCGGCGAATTTGCTCGTGATCGCGGTCAAGTACTCGGGCGGAACGCGAAAGAGAAAGAAGATACAGCCCGAGACACGCTGCTGTGACTGCGGCGAGTTTCCAACTCATTGCACCGTCGCCGGTGGCGAACAGATAAACGGTGAAAGCAGCAGGAGCACTGGCGATGAGGATGCCGATAACCATGTCGACGAGCGAGCCGCCCGACGCGAAGCGATAGAACTGCATCCGAAACGGCTGTTTGACCGAGAGCGAGTTGCCGCAAAACAGGTAGGCCAGGATCACCGCCGTAAATTCTATTAACCCCAAAAGACTCACGCGCCATCCCAAACGCCAGAACACGAACGGCAGGATCGTGGCGAACAGGCCAAACATCAGCACGATAAACGCGAGGTTCTTGCTGAAGAGTTTTTCTTTGGCGCTGAGTGGAAAGAGCGTGTAGCGGTCCAGTGCGAGCGCGCTATCGAGACCGAAAAGATTGAACGCGATGCCGAGGCACGGAAAGAAGAGAACGGCGATGATGATCGAGAAGGCTATCGTAGACGGAGCCGCGTCTGAAACGAGGTACATATCAAACAAGACGACGATGGGCAGGACGAGATAAAGATCCAGCAACCGGCTCGAGTAGCGGAGATCCTTTTTCAGTAGCCCGCCAAACTTGCCGGGAAGTTGACTCAGGCCAAAGACGCGTTGCGAACGCCGCGTCTGTTGTGAACGAAGTGTGAGCGTGAACGTCCACAGAGAAAGGATTGCGAAGAAAGTTGTTAGCGCAAGGAGAACATATAACGAGCGAATGGGCGTTGGCGAAGTCGCGGCAGCAACGGCGAGACGATGTGGCAGCAGCGATTGCAGTGTCGTCGCAAATTGCGTCTGCTTTTCCAACCAAAGCAGACCGCCGACCGCACTCACAACCAACAGCACGACGAACGACAAACGTCTCACGAACGCGCCTTGCAACAGATGCGCGAT
>DASUPR010000552.1:0-5789 GCA_036281015.1 Pyrinomonadaceae bacterium | reverse complement strand
ACACTACTTAAAGACATTCGCTACGGTTTTAGAGGACTGATCAAACGCAAGGGTTTCGCTGCGATCGCGGTGCTTACGCTCGCGCTCGGCATCGGCGCAAACACCGCGATCTTCACGCTCGTGAACGCGGTGATGCTGAAGACACTTCCGGTCCAGCAACCGGAACAACTCGTTCTCTTCAGTGACACAACCGGCGAGGGGACTTCATACGAAGACTCACCGCGCACCGGCGAATGGAAGCGCTTCTCGTACGCGTCGTATGTCTACTTTCGCGATCACAATCAATCGTTTCAGGACATCGCGGCGCTACGCAGCGGTACGAGCCGATTGAGCGTTCGCCGCGCTGAGACGCAAGGCGCTGCAGCGACGCGAGCCTCGGGACAGCTCGTTTCCGGTAATTACTTTTCCGTGCTCGGCGTCGGTGCCGCGCGCGGCCGCGTGCTCACGCCTGAAGACGACAAAGCAAACGCGCAACCCGCCGCGGTGATGAGTCACCGTTACTGGGAACAAACACTCAACAGCGATCCGTCCGTAGTGGGCAAAACGTTTGTCATCAACGGCACGAACTTCACCGTCGTCGGCATCACGCCGAAGGAGTTTTTTGGCGAACGCGTAAGGCGTCCACCAGACTTCTGGTTGCCGCTCACACTTCATCCGCAGATTGAATTGCGCAAGTCGTTCCTCGAAGACAACCAGGCTTACTTCCTGATGGTGATGGGCCGGCTTAAACCCGGCGTGCAGATGGAACAGGCGCAAGCTACCGTCAACCTCGCGTTGCAACAGTTTCTGACCGAACAAGCCGGCAGCGAGCTCACTGAAGAACGGCAGCGCGGCATTCAAAACACGTACGTCACGCTCGTCGAAGGCAAGGGCGGCATCTCCGGACTGCGCACGCTTTATTCGAAACCGTTGCACATGCTGATGGCCGTCGTCGGCATAGTCCTGTTGATTGCGTGTGCGAACGTTGGGAGTCTCCTGTTGGCACGCGCGACGGCGCGCAAGGCGGAGATCTCGTTGCGGATGGCGCTTGGCGCGAGCCGTTGGCGCATCGTTCGCCAGCTTCTCACGGAGAGCATGTTGCTCGCAGTGGTTGGCGGAGTTTGCGGCGTGCTGTTGGCCCAATGGGGCGTCGTACTTCTCGTTAATCTCGTCGCGAGAGAATCGCCGCTCAACACGCGGCCTGATGCGACCGTGCTCGCGTTCACGATCGGCGTTTCGATCCTTGCCGGATTGTTGTTCGGACTCATCCCTGCTTTGCGAGCGAGCAAGACCGACCTCGCGACTGCGATGAAAGAGAAGACTCGCACGCGCAGCCGTTTGGGACGTTTGGGTCTGTCGTCGGCGATGGTTGTTTTGCAAGTCGGACTTTCAATGGTCCTGCTCACCGGCGCGGGTTTGTTCGCGCGCAGTCTGTTGAACCTGCAAAACGAAAACGTCGGCTTCGATCGTTCCAACATGCTGCTACTCGGCATCGATCCGCGTCTTGCCGGATACAAGACGGCCGAGCTCGCGTCGCTGTATCAACAAGTGCTCGAGCGAATCGGCAGTCTTCCCAACGTGCGCGCGGTTTCGATGGCGACTTACTCGCCAATGAGCGGCACGCAACGCAGCAGCAGCATTCGCGTTCCGGGCCACACCCCACAGCCCGGCGAAGACCCGGTCGTCGAAGACATTCTGACCGGACCAAAGTACGCGGAAACACTCGGCATAGCGTTACTGCGCGGCCGCGATATCGAAGTTCGGGACACAGCCGCCGCGCCGCGTGTCGCAGTTGTTAACGAGACCTTCGCCAATCATTACTTCAAGGATCAAAACCCGATCGGACGCACGTTTACGTTCGACGACGACACTGACGATGGCGCGCCACTCGAAATCGTCGGCGTGGTCGCCGATGTCAAAAATGCCGACGCGCGTGAGAAGCAGATGCCGGCGGTGTACCGCCCGATCCTCCAGATTCAGGCGCAGGGTGCTTACACAGCCAACATCCAGGTTCGCACAAATGGCGATGCCGCTTCGTTCGCTGGTCCAGTCCGGCAGGTAATCAACAGCATCGACGACAAGATTCCGATCTTCGGCGTAACCACGCTCGAAGATCAGGTACATGAGAACCTTCAACAGGATCGTCTGATCGCACAACTCGTGAGTTTCTTCGGCGTGCTGGCTTTGATACTTGCGTGTATCGGCTTGTATGGCGTGATGGCCCACGGTGTGGCGCGTCGCACGAGCGAGATCGGCATTCGCATGGCGCTCGGCGCGCGTGGCGGCAACATCGCGTGGATGATCCTGCGCGAAACGTTGCTGCTCGTCGTGCTCGGCCTCGCGATCGGCATACCTGCCGCCCTGTTCGCTGCAAAATTTGTTTCGTCGCAGTTGTTTGGCTTGAAACCCGCGGATCCGGTGGCGCTGATTGGCGCCGCAATCGTGTTGACGCTGGTTGCTCTCATTGCCGGTTACGTTCCGGCGCGCCGTGCATCACGCGTGAATCCGCTTAACGCATTGAGGTACGAGTGATGGACTCCGTAATCAAGGATCTGAAGTTCGCTATTCGTGGCTTACTCAAGCGGCCTGCCTTCACTGTGATCGCACTCGTTGCGCTCGCGCTCGGCATTGGAGCAAACACGGCAATCTTCAGTCTCGTGAATGCGGTCATGCTGCGGCCGCTTCCTTTTGCCGAACCAGACGAACTTGTTTGGGTCTACGGAAACGTTCGCGATGGAGTCAATCGCGCGAGTGTGTCGCCGCTCGATTTTCTCGATTACCGCAATCAGAACAAGACGTTCGAACAGTTTGCCACGTCGTACTCGATGGCGTTGCCCGCGACTCTGACCGGCGGTGGCGACCCGGACCGTCTTCAGGCGTCCATCATCAGCGGTAACTACCTGGAAACGTTCGGCGTTGCTCCTGCGTTGGGCCGGGGATTCACGCTCGACAACGAAAAGCCCGGACAGGATCAGGTGACCATCCTCAGCCATGCTCTCTGGCAGCAACGTTTCGGCGGCGATCCGTCGATCATCAACAAGACCATCGTTCTCAACGGCAGGGCCACCGAAGTGATCGGCGTGATGGGAGAAGGCGTGAGTTTTCCGCAGGCGGCGGATCTCTGGTTGCCGATGAACCTCGATGCCGATCCGAGTGACAAAACACGTTTCTCTCACATGCTGCGGCCCGTTGGAAGATTGAAACCGGGAGTCAGCATGGCCCAGGCCCAGGCCGACATGGACGTCATCGCCGCACAGCTCGAGCAGCAGTTTCCCGAGAGCAATCAGGGCTGGAGTTTGCGTCTTGTGCCGCTGCGAGAAGAACTCGTCGGTGGCAGCCGCACCATGGTCCTGGTGCTTTTCGGCGCGGTGGCGTTCGTGCTGCTGATCGCCTGCGCCAATGTCGCGAATCTGCTGTTGGTCCGCGCTGCCGCGAGGCAGAAAGAGATTGCGCTGCGAACTGCTCTCGGCGCGAGCCGCTGGAGAATCGTCAGGCAGATGATCACCGAGGGTTTGTTGCTGGCGATCGCGGGCGGCGCACTCGGAGCATTTCTCGCAACGTGGGGCGTGCAACTGCTGGTCAAGTTGAGCGAGAACAGTATTCCGCCGACGGTGCAGGTAACGATCGACGCGACGGTACTCGGATTTACGCTGCTCGTTTCAGTTATCACCGGCGTGCTGTTTGGACTCGCGCCTGCGTTTCGCACCGCAGACGTCAACTTGATCGACGCGCTTAAAGAAGGAATGCGCGGCGAAGGTCAGAGCGCACTTCGCAGTCGCACTCGCAGCGCGCTGGTCATACTGGAAAGCGCGATCGCAGTGGTCCTGTTGATTGGCGCGGGTTTGCTGATTCGGAGTCTCGTCGCGCTGCAAAACGTAAATCCGGGATTCGATTCGCAAAACGTGCTGACAGCGCGCGTCGAGCTCTCGCGGTTCAAGTATGACAACCCCGACAAGGCGGCCAGCTTCTTTCAGGAACTGGAGACTCGTATCAGTAACTTGCCGGGAGTCGAAGCCGCGGGGATGGTCAGCGAACTGCCGTTGAGCGGTCAAGGTAACGACATGTGGTACACGGTCGAAGGGCAGCCACCTGTGACTCGCGACCAAATGCCTCTCGCCGATTTCCGTCGTGTAAATCAAAACTACATCAGAGCGATGGGCATTCCTTTGCTGCGCGGACGGAACTTCACCGAACAGGAAGTGCGGCAAACCGCGAAGGTAATAATCGTAAGCAAGCAACTGGTCCAATCGGCGTTCCCGAACGAAGACGCGTTGGGCAAACGACTGATTACGGGATTCAAGGGCGAGCCATACGAGATCGTCGGGATAGCAGGGGACCTTCTTCACCAGTCGCTGGGAGCTCCGCCAACTCCGGCGATGTACTTCCCGATGCGGCAATCGGGCCGCATGAATCTGGTTGTGCGCACGAAGGGTGATCCGTTGAGTCTTGCGGGCGCGCTGCGGAACGAGGTGCGCGCCATCGATCCGGATCAGCCCGTTTCGGCGTTGAGGCCGATGGCGGAGTGGGTCGATTCTTCCGTCGCTCAGCCGCGCTATCGCACGACGTTGCTCGCGCTGTTTGCGGCGCTCGCGATGGTTCTCGCCGCGACCGGAATCTACGGCGTGATGTCTTATTCAGTGGCCCAACGAACTCACGAGATCGGCGTGCGCATGGCTCTGGGCGCACAGCGCGTTGACGTGTTGAAGCTCGTCGTGGGGCAGGGAATGGTACTCACGCTGATTGGTGTCGGGATCGGTTTACTGGCCGCGTTCGGTCTGACGCGCGTGATGGAGAGTTTGCTGTTCGGCGTTACGCCGAAGGATCCGATCACGTTCGCTGTCGTAGCGGCGTTGTTGACGACGGTTGCTTTCCTTGCGTGCTTCGTCCCCGCGCGGCGCGCGACGAAAGTCGATCCACTCGTTGCGTTGAGGTACGAATAATGGACTCCGTGATCAAAGATCTGCGCTTTGCGTTTCGTGGGTTGCTCAAACGCCCGGCATTTACGGCGATCGCCGTAATCACGCTCGGACTCGGCATCGGCGCGACTACGGCGATCTTCAGTGTCGTCAACAGCGTGATGTTGCGGCGTCTGCCGTACAGCACCGCGGATCGCATCGTCGCGATCCGGGAACTGAATCCTGACGGCAAACGAATCCAGACTACTGGCCCGAATTTCCTCGATTGGCGCGCGCAGAACACTGTCTTTGAGCACCTGGCAGCGATCAAGGTTACGAACGCAAACCTGACCCTCGCCGATCAGGCTGAACGAATCGACCTCGCGCAAACGTCGGCCAACTTCTTCGACGTGTTTGGTGTTGGACCACAGCAGGGCCGGTTGTTTGTTTCCGGTGATGAACAGGCGGGACATGCGCCTGTCGTGGTTCTCAGTGACGCATTGTGGCGACGCCGCTTTGCGGCCGACCCGAGTGTGATCGGTAAACCAGTCACGCTCGACGGCAACACTTACTCCGTCATCGGTATTGCGCCGCCGGGATTTCAGTATCCGAACAAAACCGAAGTGTGGTTGCCGCCACTCAAACTCGCACCCGAAGCTAGTCCCACGGTCGAACCGACGCAGCGGCGCGGCATGGGCTACTTGTACGCCGTCGCGTTGCTGAAACCGGGCGTCACCGTGGCGCAGGCCGCGGCCGAGATGGAGACGATCACGAGCCGGCTGCGTCAGCAGTATCCCGACACCAACAATCGCCGCTTCAACAAGGTCCTCTCGCTTCACGAACATGTCATCGGTGATTCCAAGGCCATGCTGTGGCTGTTATTCGGCGCGGTGATGTTCGTGCTGCTGATTGCCT
>DASUPR010000551.1:0-8939 GCA_036281015.1 Pyrinomonadaceae bacterium | reverse complement strand
TGAGCGTGCTCGACCCGCACTCGACGTACTTCGATCCGGTTGAATATGCGTCGTTCCGTACCGAACAGCGTTCGGAGTACTTCGGCATCGGCGCCACCATCGAAGATCTTCGTCAGGGCACTGACGTCAATACGTACATTCGCGCCACCTTCCCGGAATCGCCCGCGCATCGTGCGGGACTCCGCTTCGGCGATCGCGTTCTCGCGATCGACGGGCAGTCGATGGCCGGCAAGACCTATCCGGAAGTGCGGAAGTTCTTGTTGGGACCGCGCGGAACGACAGTGAAAGTCACTGTCGAGCGTCTCGAGAGTCGCGCGCACGAAACGGTAAGCATCGTTCGCGACGCGGTGTCGCTGCCGTCGATAGCGCAGGCTTACATGCTTCGTCCGGGCGTCGGCTATGTGGCGATGACGGGCGGCTTCAATCTGACAACCGACGACGAATTTGGCGACGCGCTCAGGTTCCTGCACAGCAAAGGCATGAACATGCTCGTGCTCGATCTGCGCGGCAATCGCGGCGGCCTGCTGATTCAGGCAGTGCGCGTGGCGAACAGGTTCCTGCAACGCGGACAGATGATCGTTACGCAGAAGGGCCGCTTCCGCGACAGTTCACAGTCGTATGCGGCGGTGAACGAGAACCCGGACAACGTTGCGGTCGTCGTGCTGGTTAACGGCGAAACGGCTTCCGCAGCGGAGATCGTTGCAGGCGCGCTTCAGGATCACGATCGCGCGCTGATCGTTGGTGAGACGACCTTCGGCAAGGGCCTCGTGCAGTTTCCGTTTCAGTTGGACTACGACTCGGCACTCCTGCTGACGATCGCCAAATACTTCACGCCGTCCGGCCGCCTGATTCAGCGCGACTATTCGAACGGCGGAAATTACGACTACTACTTCCGCGGCGGTCTTTCAGCCGACCGGAGCGCCCAGCCGCAGACGCCGACGGGTCCCGAAAGTCACACCGACATGGGACGCGCGGTTTATGGCGGTGGCGGCATCGCGCCGGATGAAACAGTGAAGCCCGGCATGATTAGCGCTGCCGAGCGTCATCTGCGCGACGTGCTGTTTGCCTTTTCACTCGAGCTCACGGCCGGCAGGATCTCGGGATTCGAAGACTACAAGATTCAGCGAGCGATCGAGTTTGACCACGATCTCATGGCCGAGGATTATCCGATCACGGATCCACTCTTCCGCGAATTGAAAGCGTTTGCGGCGAAGAGGCCGCTCTTCAAAGTGACGCCGGATCAGCTCGACCGGTCGCGTTCGTATGCGGAGAGACAGTTGCGCTACAACATACTGTCGCCGGCTTATGGTTTTCGCACCGCGACACAGGTTTTCAACGACGCCGATCCGCAGATCGCGCGGGCGGTCGATGCGATGCCTCGCGCTCGCGAACTCGCGTTGGCGGCGAGCCGCGCGCGTGCCCGCGGTTGAGACCCGCTTGGCGGTTAAGTGTTGATCATCGTCAACAACGTAGCCGCCAAAGCGCGCCAATCCTGGCGGAAGATCAAAACCCAACTCGACGCTGCGGGCGTCGATTACAAAGTTCATCACACCAAACATCAGGGCGACGCTACGGTTCAAACGAGCGTCGCCCTTAAATCTGGTACTCAAGTCATTGTTGTAGTCGGCGGCGACGGTACGTTGAGCGAAGCCGCTGGGGGCTTCTTCGAGTTCAACGACGACCTCGACGTGCTTCCGGGGCCGATCAATCCGGAGGCGACGCTGGCCGTGTTGCCCGCTGGTACCGGCGACGACTTCGCGCGTGGATTGCGTCGCAAGCGAGCGCCGCTGGAAGACTGGATTGGGACGCTATTGTCTTTTGTTCGTGGTGAAACAGCGTCGCGTCGGATTGATGTGCTCTACGGGCGTTGCGATGGGTTCCAGACTCCGTTCATCTGTTTGAATGCGTCGACGATGGGCATCGGCGGTGAGACTGCCAGTCGCGTTGCGGCGCAGGGCGGTTTCATGCGGAAGTTCTCGGGCGAGTTTCGTTTTGTGTTTGCGGCCGTGGGCGCTTTGGCGGCGTGGCGGGAACGGCGCGTGCGCGTGACCGTTGACGATCGAGTGGTTGCTGATGGACCGATGAATCTCGTCGGCGTGGCGAACGGTCTTTACGCCGGCGGCGGGATGATGTTCTCAAACGTCGCGCGTATCGACGACGGCAAGATCGACGTGGTCACCGCGTCGGGTTTGAATCGCAGGCAAGTCGTGACGGAGCTTTCACGCATCCACACGGGCGGTCATCTCAACAACCCGAAGGTCTCACTAACGCAGGGCGCACGTGCACGGATCGAGACGTTGCTACTTCAGGACGCGATGTTGTTGGAGGCTGACGGAAACGTCAAAGGCGTGACGCCGGTTGAGTTTCAGGTGATGCCCGGCGCGCTCCGGTTTTTGATCTAACACTCCATCGCCGCAACCTTCGCCAGACGCCTGCGATGGCGTTCCTCACCCGTAAATCTCGCGGCAACGAAAGACCGCACGATCTCCAGCGCAAGTTCCACTCCTGTGACACGCGCCGCAAGACAGAGCACGTTGCAATCGTCGTGTTCGCGCGACTGGTGCGCTGAATAAGTATCGCCGCAGAGCGCCGCGCGAATGCCGCGCAGTTTGTTCGCCGCCACAGCAGCGCCGACACCACTGCCGCAAATCAGAATCCCGATCTCAGCCGCGCCGTTTTGCACGGCTTCACCAACCAGTTTTGCGTAATCCGGATAATCGTCAGGAACGGATGCGTCGTGAGTACCAAAATCCGTTATCTCGTGTCCGGCAAGCCGCAGTTCATCAATCACCCGCTCATTGAGCGGCACCCCTGCATGATCTGCTCCAACCGCAATCTTCATCACAACAACTCGCGCGCGTGCTTCAACACGTTCTCAACATTGAAACCCAACTCGCGCAACGCAACTTCGCCCGGCGCCGATCCACCGAACCGATTCAAACAGATCATCGCGCCGCTCATCCCGACGTACCGATCCCATCCCTGGCAAACGCCCGCTTCAATCGAGAGCCGCGCGGTCACAGACGGGGGCAAAACCTCGTCGCGATATTCCTTCGTCTGCTCCTCGAACAATTCCCAACACGGCAGCGACACCACACGCGTCGGCGTGCCTTCCGTCTGCAACGTCTCGCGCGCTTCAAGCGCGAGCGAGACTTCCGAACCGGTCGCGATCAAGATCAGTTTCGGCTCGGTCACATCGCCGTCGGCAGTTTCGGCTTCCGCAAGCACGTAACCGCCGCGCCGCAAACCTTCCGCCGATGCAAACCGCTGACGATTGAGCGTCGGGACTTTCTGACGCGTCAGCGCCAACGCCGTCGGCGCCTGTCGACGCAAGATCGCAATGCGCCACGCTTCGCTCACTTCCGCCGGGTCCGCCGGACGAATCACAAACAGATGCGGAATCGTCCGCAACGCCGCGAGATGTTCGACTGACTGGTGTGTTGGACCATCCTCACCGAGTCCGACTGAATCATGCGTGAAAACATAAATCACCTGCACTTCCGACAACGCCGCGAGACGAATCGCCGGACGCATGTAATCCGAGAACGTCAGAAACGTGCCGCCATACGGAATCAGTCCGCCGTTCAGCGACATTCCCGTCAACGCCGAACCCATCGCGTGTTCGCGCACGCCGAAATGCAGGATGCGGCCGTCGTAAGATCCGGCTTCGAAACTGCGGCCGTCCTTGATGTCGGTGTTGTTTGACACGCCGAGATCCGCGGAGCCGCCAATCAACATTGGCAGCACCTGCGCCAGCGCGTTGATGACTTCGCCGCTCGCCACGCGCGTCGCGACGTCTTTCGCGTTTTCAAACTTCGGCAAGTGATCTTCCCAACCCGCGGGCAGTTCGGGGCTCATCATCGTGCGCCAAAGTTTCGCTTCTTCCGGATTCGTCTGTTCGTAACGCTCAACGAGCGCGTTCCATTCGGATTCCAACTGCGCGCCGCGCTCGATGGCCTTGCGGTAGTGCGCCCGCGCTTCTTCGGGAATGTAAAAGTCCTTGTCTTCAGGCCAGCCGAGATGGCGTTTCGCTTCACGCACCGCTTCTTCGCCCGGCGGATCGCTGTGCGCTTTGCGCGTGCCTTGCGTCGGCATGCCGTAGCCGATCACAGTCTTGATGGCAATCAGGCTCGGACGTTCGTCAGCTTGCGCGGCGCGAATGGCGGCTTCGATTTCGTCGAGGTTGTTGCCGTCCGCGACTGTAATCGTGTGCCAGCCGTAAGAGTCAAAACGCTCGGTGACTCGTTCGCTGAAAGCAAGATTGGTAAAGCCCTCGATCGTGACGTTGTTGTCGTCGTAGAGATAGATCAGTTTGCCGAGTTTGAGATGGCCGGCGAGCGAAGCGGCCTCGGCCGCGACGCCTTCCATCAGATCGCCGTCACTTACAATCGCGTAAATGTAATGATCGATTAACGGGAAGCCTTCTTTGTTGAAGCGCGCGCCGAGATGAGCGGCGCCCATTGCCATGCCGACGCCGTTAGCGAAACCCTGGCCCAATGGACCAGTCGTGATCTCAACGCCCGGCGTCAAACCGTATTCCGGATGACCGGGTGTCTTCGAGCCCCACTGCCGAAAGTTTTTCAACTCCTCGAGCGGCAGATCGTAGCCGGTCAGATGCAGCAACGAGTAGATCAGCATCGAACCGTGACCGGCGGAAAGTAAGAATCGATCGCGGTTGTCCCACTTCGGGTTCCTCGGGTTGTGACGCAGGAACCGCGTCCACAAAACATAAGCCATCGGCGCGGCGCCCAGCGGCAATCCCGGATGACCTGATTTGGCTTTTTGAACGGCGTCGAGTGTCAACGCGCGAATGGTGTTGATGCAGAGTTGATCGAGTTCAGGGTTGGTGTTGGAGTTTTCTTTCGGCAAAGGTGCGCTCATTAGTTACGGTGTCCTGGTTTTGGTTTCCTCGGTGCCTCCGGGTCTCTGCGGTTTGTCAAAAAACCACCGACGCACAGAGACACAGAGTTTCAAGCTTCAATCAACCGCTCGTACAACTCCTGCTGCCGTTCGAGACCTTCGCGATAGCGCGCGTGGCGCTGCATGTCAGGTTCGAAAACCTCGTCGACTGAGACTGAAACTGCATCGAGGTTTCCTATTTTGCCCACCGCTTCCAGCGCAAGCAAGGCAGCCCCGCGGATCGAGGCTTCGGGCGTGCCGCCAAACATCACCGGGCGTCCCAAAACGTCGGCGATGATCTGTAACCAGACGGGCGACGAACGCAACGCATTGCCGGTCGCGATGATCTTCGCGCCGGGTGCGATCTCGTCGAGTGCTTCTGCGATCAGTGCGAAACGATAAGCGATCGATTCGAGCGTGGCGCGAATTATTTCGACGGTGGTTGTTTGTTGGCGCAAACCGAAGATGCCGCCGCGCGCCTCGGTGGACCAGCCGGTGCTGCGTTCGCCGGACCAGAACGGAAGGATCGTGAGTCCGTGCGCTTCGGGTTCGAGTGCGGCGAGTTGGTTGTGTAAATCGGGACCGGTGTTCAGGGATTGGACCAGCCAGTGCAAGAGTCCGCCGCCGTCTGACAACGCGCCGCCAACGACGACGCGATCGCGAGACGCGCGATAGCTCCAGAGCGAGGGCGGGAGTTTTGTTGGCGGCTCACCAGCGTATGAGACGCGCATCGCACCGGACGTGCCGATCATTAAGGCGATGTTGTCTTTCGTGCTGCAACCGCCGCCGATGTTGTTTGCTGCGCCGTCGCCGACGACGAAGAGTTCGTGTTCCGTGACGATTTCAGGGAGGAGATTGTTAGAAACTCCGAGCGCGTCGGCGAAATTTAAATCCCAATTACAGGCGCGTTGGTCGAAGAGCCCGGCAGCCGAAGCCATCGAAACGCTCGCCGCCGTCTTACCAAACAACCGCAAACACAAATACTCAGCAAACCCCAGCCACTGCCGCGTCGCGTTGAACTTTTCCGGATGTTCGGACTTCAACCAACGCAACTTCGCCGGCCAGTAACTTGGATGAAAGCGACAACCCGTGCGCGCGTGAATAACAGATTCATCAAACTCCGCCCGCAACTCTCTCGCAGCTTGCACCGCGCGCGTGTCGGCCCACGTCAGCAACGGCGTCGTCGGCGCGCCATGCTCATCAACACCCATTAAGCTGTGCCAAAACGCCGAGATCGCCGTCGTCTCAAAGCGCCGCTGACCTGACCGCGCCAGCAACTCGTCAACCGTCTTCTTTACTTCACCAACCAACGCATCCGGATCGAGCTCCGCGAAATCCGCAAGCTCACGCCGCGTCGCCGCCTGCGCGCCTTCGATCTGATTGCCTTGTTCATCAAACAGCGCCGCCCGAACACCCGACGTACCCACGTCAATGCTCAACACAGAACTGTTCAAGCTGTCGCTCATATTTGTAGAATGCTGCGACCTGATGCGATCAAATCCACTGCGCTGGTTGCTCCTGGCCGGCGCCATTCACATTACACTAACCCTCGCGATTTTTCTCGTTGGACATTTTCAACTGCTGCCCCACCAGTTCGATCAGCACGGCACCGGTCTGTCGTTCGCGATCGACGGCGACAGTTATCGCAACGTGTCGAGCCAGTTAACAATAGAACTACAAACGAACGGGGTTAAGGGATGGTTAGCCATCAAGGCTCCGCTGCACTGCCGCCTCTATTCAATCCTGTTCGTCACGATCGGTAGCCTTCTCGGTCACAACATACTCGCCGCCGAACCGCTGAGTCTTATTTACTATCTCGGCATTCTCACTTGCGTCTATTTTCTCGGCCGCGAAATTTTCAACGCGCGTGCCGGAATGCTCGCTGCGGTGATCGTCGCTGTCTGGCCGTCGTTCCTGATGCACTCGACGCAACTGATCCGAGACTCGCTCGCGATCTTTTGCCTGCTCGCGCTGATGCTGGTGTTGACGCTCGTGTTGAAGCGCGAGTTCTCGTGGCGCGCAGCGGCACTGGGCTGTGTCGCCGGTGCGGCGCTGGTGACGTTGTTTTGGGTGCTGCGCGGAAACATGTGGAACATCGTCGTCTTCGCCGTCGGGCTCACGATCGCGTTGCAGGTGTTCCGGATGTTTCGCAGCGACAAGTGGCTGCTACCGAACGCCGCCGTGATCGCAATCGTGCTGGTCACGATGCTGTTCGTTCCTTCGCGGCTGGAAAGCACGAGCCTGCCGGGAGTAAAGCCGCCGGCGACTCCCCTCGCAATCCCTGTGAACAAACCGCCTGAAGGTGTTTTCAGCATCATCCTCAAACAGATGGGCCAACGCCGCGCCGGCTTTAACCGGTATCGCGCGCAGGAATCAAACATCGACGCCGATGTCAGGTTTACAACTGCCGGCGACGTGTTGCGATTCGTTCCGCGCGCGACCGTCATCGGTTTCTTTGCGCCGTTCCCACGCATGTGGGTCCAGCCCGGAAGCTTTGGACGCACTGGCCGCATGCTGAGTGGCGCGGAAACGCTGGTGATGTACTTGCTCTATATCGCGGCCGCGGTTTGCGTGTGGCGCAATCGAAAGAGGCTCGAGTTGTGGCTGCTGTTTCTCGTGGCCACGGCCGGCACGATCGCGTTGGGGCTGGTGGTGGTAAACGCGGGCGCACTTTATCGGCTGCGTTACGTGTTCTGGATCATGTTCATCATCATGGCGGCGGAAACGCTGGCTCACTTCACGATCTTGCGAACCAGCGAGACGAAGTCGTGAATGTCATCTTCGGTCGTGTCGAACGACGCCATGAACCGGCATTCGGAGATCTCTTCGTTCCAGACGTAAAAGAAATACTTCTTCTGTAGCGCCTCGATGTATTTCTCCGGGATGATGGCAAACACGCCGTTCGCGTCAACGGGCTGCGTGAGCTTTATGCCCGCCTTTTCCAACTCGCTTGCCAACACGCGCGCCATTCGGTTCGCGTGCTCCGCACTGCGCCGCCACAGATCGCCGGACAGCAACGCTTCGAATTGCGCGGAGATGAAACGCATCTTCGACGGCAGGTGCATGCCTTGTTTGCGAATGTATTTGAAGTTGTCGCCGAGTTTCTTGTTCAGGAAGACGACGGCTTCGCCGTACATCATGCCGTTCTTCGCGCCGCCGAATGAAAGCACGTCTACGCCGCAATCTACGGTGATCTCTTTGAGCTTCGCATTCAGACTGGCGGCGGCGTTTGCGATGCGTGCGCCGTCGACGTGCAGCAGCATGTTGTTGTCGTGAGCGAAGCGCGCGAGTGTTTTGAGTTCTGCCTTCGTGTAGACGGTGCCCATCTCTGTGGCTTGCGACACGGAGATCACGCGCGGTTGCACGTGATGTTCGAAACCTACGCCGTGCAGGAAAGGTTTGATTTGGTCCACGCGGATCTTGCCGTCGGGCGTTTTGACGGCGAGAAGTTTGCAGCCGGTGAACTTTTCGGGAGCGCCGCACTCGTCGACGTTGATGTGCGCTGTCTCGGCGCAGATGACGGCTTCGTACGACTTCGTCATGGCCTTGAGGCCGAGCACGTTTGCGCCTGTGCCGCCGAAGACAAAGTAAACGGCGATGTCTTTGCCGAAGTGTTTTTGGAAGACTTTCACCGCTCTTGCGGTGAAAGGATCGTCGCCGTAAGCGACGACGTGTCCGTCGTTCGCGGCGGCGATGGCCTC
This sequence comes from Pyrinomonadaceae bacterium, assembly GCA_036281015.1. Taxonomy (GTDB): domain Bacteria; phylum Acidobacteriota; class Blastocatellia; order Pyrinomonadales; family Pyrinomonadaceae; genus PSRF01. The sequence goes on along the minus strand of DASUPR010000551.1, from coordinate 339 downwards.
AATCATCTCCGGGTGAACACCGGCGTTGTTGTCGCTGGCGAAGCTTCGCTTGGGCATCTCTTATTTGTGTATTCCGTGTCTATCTGCGGCCCTTGAGGTCGCGGGCGATCTCGCGGGCGGCGTTGAAGCCGTTTAGGCCGGTCAGCCCGCCGCCGGGATGCGTGCCGGCGCCGCAAAGATACAAACGCCGCAACGGCGTGCGGTACTGCGCCCAGCCAATCAACGGGCGGAACGCAAAGAACTGATCGAGCGACTGTTCGCCGTGATGAATGTGTCCGCCACTCAATCCGTACTCGCGCTCGAGTTCCAGTGGCGTGATCACCTGCGCCGCGACGGCTA
>DASUPR010000550.1:0-9528 GCA_036281015.1 Pyrinomonadaceae bacterium | reverse complement strand
TATCGAAGCGCACTGGCTGTTTGGTTTTGGCCCCGAAGAGATCGACATCCTCGTTCATCCGGAGTCGGTCGTACACTCGATGATCGAACTGATCGACGGTTCGGTGATCGCGCAAATGGGCATTACTGACATGCGCCACGCGATCCAGTATGCGCTGACCTATCCCGAGCGGCATTCGTGCCAGTTGCCGCCGCTGGATCTGACGGCGATTTCAAAGTTGCACTTCGAAGCGCCGGATTTGGAGCGTTTTCCGTGTATCGCGCTGGCGTATCGCGCGCTCAGCGAGGGCGGAACGCTTCCGGCCGCGATGAATGCGGCCAACGAGGAAGCCGTGAGCGCGTTTATTGCCCAGCAAATTTCCCTGACTGAAATTCCCCAAGTGATCGAGACGGTGATGAATAATCACGTCAATCAGCCCGCTGAGAGCATCGAAACCATTCTCTCCGCGGACCATTGCGCGCGTATCGCCGCAAACAATGTTATCTGTGCAATCCGCGGTTGAATCCTGTAAACTGCCTGTGCAACCGGCTACGAGAAGTCGGATTCTAACGAGGGGTTAATTGGGGCAGTATTTCTTAAGAAAAGGCACTGAATGAGTTACTTAATCGTACCGCTGGCTTTCATTTTTATCCTCGGATCCGCGGTTGTTCTTCACGAATTCGGCCACTTCATCGTCGCGAAGCTGTTTGGTATTCGAGTCGAGACTTTCTCGGTTGGTTTCGGACCGCGCCTCTTTGGCAGGAAGTGGGGCCAGACCGATTACCGCATTTCGGCAATTCCGCTAGGCGGGTACGTGAAACTCGGCGGCGACGAATCCAATGCGCCGCTCGAAGGCGCGGGCGCCCAAAACATTCCACCCGAGGAGCAGTACAACCTGCGGCCGCGTTGGCAGCGCATCATGGTTGCGCTGGCGGGGCCGGTGATGAACATTCTTACCGCGCTCGCGATCCCGTTTGCCGGTGGGTTGATGTACGGCGTGCCGGCGACCCCGCAACCGGTGGTTTACTTCGTTCACCGCGGAGGCGCTGCGGAAAAGGCCGGACTACAGCCGGGCGACAGAATCGTTTCGTTCAACGGTACTGAGAATCCGACTTGGGAATCGATCTACGGCGATGGACTGCTCTCGCCGGGCCACGCGCTTCCGGTCGTGGTAAATCGACAGGGCTCGGAAGTTCCACTGACGATTATCCCGACGCCGCGCACTGAAAACGGCGAGACTGCGGGTTTTCTTGATTTCGTTCCGGACTACGGCGGCTTACCGGTGGTTGTAGGCACTGTGCAGCCCGGTTCACCCGCGGAAGAAGCCGGTTTCAAAGAAGGCGATAAACTGCTGAAAGTCGGCGACGAGAACGTCAAGAGCTCGTTTCAGGTCACCGAATACATCAGGAATCACGACGCGCAAAAGATACCGGTTACGATCGAACGCAACGGCCAAACGTCCGTGGTTGTCACCAGCGAACGCCGCCTCGAAGGCCGATTGGGTTTGGGCGTCGTAGACATATTTCCGCTTCTTCCAGCCGGAATCGGATCGGCGGCCAAGTACGCGTGGGATTCAAACCTGCAGATTCTGCGGTTGACGGGTAAAGCGTTGGGCCAGGTTTTCACCGGCAAACGTTCGGTGCGCAACACACTGTCAGGCCCGATCGGAATCTACCAGGCAGCACAAAAATCGGTCGAACGTCTCGGTTGGGACGGCGTATTCGGGATGTTGGGCTTTTTGAGTTTGAACCTCGGCATCTTCAACTTGCTGCCGATACCGGTACTCGACGGTGGCGCGATCTTCCTGTTGCTCATCGAAGGGATGCTGGCGACGATTGGATTGTCGATCTCGACCGCCGTGCGCGACCGTATTCAGCAGGTTGGTTTCGTCATGGTGTTGCTGTTGATGGTATTTGTGATCACCAACGACGTGCTGAAGACTTTCGGCGGTAGCAGCGAACCGGATAAACCGCCCGCTGCGAGCGCGCCGGCAAAATAGATAAGACCGGCGCATGCGCAAATCACGACCAGTTCAGGTTAAGCATCTTCAAATCGGTGGCGGCGCCCCAGTAGTCATTCAGTCGATGACTAAGACGGATACCGCTGACGTCGGCGCCACTGTTGCGCAGATCGAGGAGATGGTGCGCGCCGGATGCGAGGTCGTCCGGCTTGCCGTTCCCGACAACGATGCTGCGATTGCGCTGAAAGAGATTCGCAAGCGCGTTCCCGACGTTCCACTCGTCGCGGATATTCACTTCCATTACAAGCTCGCGTTGATGGCGCTGGAAGCCGGCATCGACAAGCTGCGTCTCAATCCCGGCAACATCGGCGCGCACGAACGCATTCGCGAAGTCGTGCGTGCGGCGCAGGCGCAGAAGGTTCCGATTCGTATCGGTGTTAACGGCGGATCGTTGGAGAAGGATCTGCTGAAGAAGTACGGCACGGCGACGGCGGAAGCGATGGTTGAATCGGCGTTGCGTCACGTGCAGATTCTTGAGGATCTCGACTTCACCGACATCATCATTTCGTTGAAAGCGTCAGACGTGCATCGCACTGTGGCGGCGTACCGGCTGCTTGCTGAGAAGGTCGATTATCCGTTTCACCTCGGAGTCACCGAAGCGGGCACTTCATTTAGTGGCACGGTCAAGTCTTCAATCGGTTTAGGGATTCTGCTTCACGAGGGAATTGGCGACACGATTCGTGTGTCGCTGGCCGCGGAGCCGCAGGAAGAAGTGCGCGTTGCGTGGGAGATTGTGAAGTCGCTTGGTTTGCGTACGAGAGGCGTGACGGTTGTTGCGTGTCCGACCTGTGGCCGGCTTGATGTCGATAACTTTGTCGGGATCGTGACGGAGATTGAACGGCGGTTGGCTCACATTCAAGAGCCGTTGCACCTTTCGATCATGGGTTGTGCGGTGAATGGTCCAGGTGAAGCGCACGACTCGCAGCTTGGCATCACGTTCGGACGCGGTGTGGGAATGATCTTCAAGGACGGCGTGCCGATGCGCAAAGTCGTCGGTGAGAACATCGTCGACGCGTTTGTGATGGAAACCGAAAAGCTGCTCGAGGAACTTAAACAGCCACGGATTTGACGGACAAACACGGACAGGCTTTTTGCTGGTTCGTGAAAATCCGTGTTAGTCCGTGGCAGACTTTTAGCGGATCTTTGGTCTCTTCTGTGGCGGCACGTCGCCCGCCATCGTCAGGAACAATGAGTCGGTAGTTGCTTTGCGGTTGACGTTGACCAGCAGGCTCTCGCGCACGTCTTCGATCTGAAGTATCCAGTTTGAAACTCGGCTCGGATCCATTCGCTGGCTGATCTTCTCCAACTCAGGCGCCAAATCTTCGTTCACCAGCAAGTCAGTCTTTACTCCCAACGACAGCATCCAAGCGTCGCGAATAAGCGTCTCGAGTACGTCGAGGCGTTCTTCAAATTCTTCTTTGTACTGTGCTTCGTTGAGCTGTTCGGCTGAGCGAAGAAGTTGCGCGCGGTCGTTTGTCATCACGAGCGCGTTGAGCACGCCGAGCATGGCTTTGCGTTGCGACGTGAACGTAACCATGTCGTTGGAGAGCGCGCGGCCGATGCTTCCGCCTGCTGCACGCGCACGCAGTTTGGCGGTTTTGCTGTCGGCGAGTTTGTTGGCTAACAGGTGACTTTCAATCTCGGCCGGCGTGAGCGGCGCGAAACGGATCATCTGGCAGCGTGAAAGAATCGTCGGCAACAGCATTGCCGGACGCGCGGTGATCAGAATCAGGTACGACGTTCGTGGCGGTTCTTCGAGCACTTTCAACAGTGCGTTGGCTGAAGCGTCGTTGAGTTTGTCGGCCTCGTCGATCAGGAACACGCGCGCTTTACCTTCAAACGGGCGGAAGTTTGCTTCTTTTTCGATCTGTCGCATCTGTTCGACGCGCAACACGCGCTTGGGTGCGACGACGAGTCCGACGTCGGGATGATTGGTCCAGATGATCTGTGTCCACTCGTCGGCGTCTTCCCGTTCCGGGTAGTTCAGCTTCGCAATCCGCACGCACGACGAGCACACGCCGCACGCTTCGCTGTCGTTGGGTGTGCGGCAGTTCAACGTCCGCGCGACTTCGAGCGCGAAGCGTTTCTTGCCGACGCCTTCTTCGCCGGCAAAAAGCAGCGCGCCCGGCAAACGGCCGGACGTGATCATTCGCTTCAGTGCTTCTTTGACTCGTGTGTTGCCGGTTAGTTCGCTAAACATTCAGCAAGTGGCCTCGGGCTCTTAGAAACGGGACGATTATCTGTTTCACGTGCTCGTGCGTCCGGTCGACTGGACCACTCGTGTCGATCACTTTAACGCGCTCTGGCTCCGCCTCGGCAATACTCAAATACGCGTCGCGCACGCGCGCGTGAAACTCCGCGTTTTCGATGTCGAGACGATCGCGTGCGCCTCGTGCGGCGGCGTTCTTGCCGGTTGAGCGGCGCGTTGTTCGGTTCGTTGACTCGTCAATCGAAACGTCAAACAGCAGCGTCAGATCGGGTTTCAAACCGCCGGTTGCTAGTTGCACGATCTGGGAGATGAGTTCGGTAGGGAAGCCGCGTCCCGCGCCTTGATACGCGACGGTCGCATCTGCGTAACGATCCGAGATTACGACGGCGCCGCTTTCCAGCGCTGGAATGAGTTTGCGTCGCACGTGTTGCGCGCGATCGGCGGCGAAGACGAGCAGCTCGGTTAGCGGATCGACCTCCTCCATCGCGTCGAGCAGCGCTTCCCGCAGCCGCAGGCCGAGCGTGGTTCCGCCTGGTTCACGAGTCACGACGGCCTCGCAGCCGTGTGCACGCAAAAAAGAATTCAGTAGCTTTAGTTGGGTCGATTTACCGCTTCCGTCGATACCTTCGAAGGTAATGAAAGTTCCAGGCACAAGTCCCTCTGGGTTGGGCTTCTTACGGGGCGCTCTTCCGAGTTCGGTCTTCTTCCGAGTTCGGTCTTCTTCCGAGTTCGGTCGCTGACTCTTGAGTATCCCACCGACGCAGTCGGTGGTTTCTACATACCTAACCTACAACCAAACACCACCAACCAAACAATCCCACCGACGGAGTCGGTGGTTCGTTCATACACAACCTACAACCAAACATCACGAAGCAAACAATCCCACCGACGGAGTCGGTGGTTCGTTCATAGATAACCTAGATGTAGCCGAATGTCACGCGCCATGCGAGCTTGCGTCGTCGGCGCGTACTTCGCGGGCGGGGGCTTCGCTGCCGGCGTGCGGATGCAGTTCGCCGGAGCCCCGCCGCGACTGGGAAATCGTCGATATGGCGTGTTTGAAAATGAGCTGTTCCTGGGAGCCAGATTCGAGCAGGACCGAAAACTTGTCGAAACTGCGGATGCGCCCCGTGAGCTTGGCGCCGTTCAGCAGATAGACCACCACCGCCGTCTTCTCACGACGTACAGTGTTGAGAAAGGCGTCCTGAATATTCTGCGGTGCCTGTTTGCCGTCCGACATTTTTGAAGCCCGGTATGGATCCTGTTAAAGCGCGTTGGTTGCAATCAGATTACAACACGACCCCATGACTTACAAGAGTTAGTTCGAGATGTGAGAGAAAGATGATTATTTGGAGCGTGGCCCAGCCGCGAGCGCCCCCAAAACCGCGGCCAAAACGTTCTTTCCCTCACCAAAACCGTCGAACCATTCAACTCCGGCTTCATGGCGAAACCATGTCAATTGTCGTTTGGCGTAGTGTCGAACGTCGAGTTTTGTCTGTTCGACAGCGCCTGGGAGGTCGCGTTTGCCTTCGAGGAATTCGACCACGCGGCGGTAGCCGTGGGCTCCGAGGGCGTTCGAGTTGGGCGGAACGCCACGGTTGAGGAGGTCCCGAACCTCTTCGACCAGTCCGGCGTTGAAGTGTTCTTCGGTGCGCCGGTTGATGCGTTCGTAGAGCTCGGCACGGGGTGGGTTCAGAGCCAGAATGCGCAGCCGCCGGGAGCTTTCGTGGGCTTCGGGGCGCTGGTCTTTCTGGTCCACGATCGAACGTCCGGTTTGCAGGTAGACTTCGATCGCGCGCTGAACGCGTGGCCAGTCGCGCGGGTAGAGTTGTGCGGCGGCGCGTGGATCGAGCCGGCGCAGGACGCGATGGAGGTATTCGGCGCCTCGCTTTTCCCGCGTCTGGTTCAATCGGAGACGAAGCGATTCATCGGTTTGGGGACTGATGAAGAACGGGTTTCGCAGAGCGCGTAGATAGAAACCGGTGCCACCGACGAGTAGCGGAATCCGCCCACGGCTTTCGATCTCTTCGATCTTCTTCGCCGCTTCACGCGCCCATTCGACGGCGGTGTAGTTGATCGAAGGCGGGACGAAGTCGATCAGGTGATGCGGTACGCCCTTGCGTTCTTCGAGCGGGACCTTGGCGGTTGCGACCTGAATCTCCTGGTAGACCTGAACGGAGTCGCAATTGATGATCTCGCCGTTGAGCTGGAGCGCGACCTCAATCCCGAGCGTACTCTTGCCCGACGCTGTCGGTCCGACAATCGCAATAACGGGACTTTGCGCTATCTCCTCTCTCACGTCCCCGAGAATATCACGCGGAAAATCGCCACCACCCAGATGAGTGCGAGCAACAGCAGTCCACCGATGATCTGATTACGTGAGAAGTTCAAGATAACTTATCGTCTGCCGGGAAACTTAAACACGTCAGTGAGTTTCAGAACCAGTCCCGGAAGAAGAGGTGATACTAATTCGTCGTCGTGTTTTAGAAACAGGACTTGTTCTAGAACCGTGCCTTGCAGGCGAAAGACCAATACCGATTTATTTTCACCGTCGACAATCCAATACTCCTGGACGCCGTACTTACCATACAGTCTGCGCTTGGCTTTGAGATCTCGAGCGCGGTTCTCGCTTCCTGGCGAGACAATCTCGATCACCAAGTCAGGCGCTGCGACGAACCGATCGTTTCCCACAATAGTGTCCCACCGGTCGTTACTGACAAAAACAAGGTCGGGAATCACGGCGTCGTAGTTACTAAAGACAGCGCCTGGTCCAGGCACAATCAGGCCAACGGGACGATTCTCCACGTATTTACCTAACTGAAATATAAGATTATTGAGCACAAGCTGGTGAGGAAGTCCTGGTGCACGAGACACAAAAAGCTCTCCTTCGATGAGTTCATAGCGCTTGCCATCGTCGTCGGGAAAGGCGTCGAGGTCCGCGACGGTCATGAGGTGTTTGATATTGGAAGCCATACGAATACCCTAAAGCTAACTCATTGGAGGCAGAGGTTGATAATACACTACGTCAAGAAAATGAAGGAAAGCACGTCCTTAATATATCCGCGTTAGCTCGATACCCGTGTAATAAGCTTTCAAAATCTGTTCGTGGGACCAACCCTGTTTCGCTAACCCGTATGCGCCGACCTGGCACATGCCGACGCCGTGTCCCCACCCGCGCCCGCTAAATACAAACGAAGTGATGCGCCCGCTGTCATCATAGTCACGGTCGATTACGAAGAGTTGCTCGCGGAGGCCAAGGACCGAACGAATGCGACCGCCGCGCACGTGGGCCGTGCCGTTGCTGCCGACGATTTCCAAATCGGTCACCCGGTGCGAAGAACCGCGCGACACGACACGCAGGTCGAGAATCTGTCCTATGCCACGCGCCGCACGCGCGAGACGCGCCTGCACCTGGCCCAGCGAAAGATTACTGGTCCAACTCGAAAACGGCGAGAAGCGATCCGCAGCCGCGCCGTTTGTCGCCGGCTTCACTTCGAGAAAGTCGATCTGCCCGTTCGCCGCGAGGTGATACGTCACCGCTTCGCCGCCAACCAGGGTTACTGACGAAACCGCGTAAGGACGTTCGCCAAGCTGCCGAAACAGAAACGCGTCCGGGTTGATCCTGATCGGCTGATCCTTTCCTTTGGCCGAACGAAGTATCAACTGCCCATCGCTCGCGGGCCGCGCGTTTCCTTTTTGCAGCTTCAAAAGGTCACGGACCTCGAGAATGCGCGCGATCGCGTGCAACACACGCGCGCGCGACAAAGGCATGCGCGGTCTCAGCGTCGCGTCAGGATAGGCGGACAGGTAGCCGTCACGCAGCAACATCGCAAGGTCCGCGCGATTCGAAGCCGGCACGTCCTGCGCATCGCGTACGGCGAGCAGGTAATCAGCGTCGGCAGTGTTGAGCAGTGTCGCGGGACCATCACCGCCAAACACCGCCGCGGCGAGAGCGGTGGCAAAACCCGGCGGCCGATTCACCTCATCACCAGTCAACGGCATCGTTTGCTTCGCCACGCGCGCAACGTTCGCGATCCAGTTGCGCACTTCCGAAACGGACGCTTCGCCCGCGAGCCATGAATCTGAAACACGTTCCTGCAACGTGCCGAAGTTTTGCGTCAACAACAGACTGATGTCGCGCACAACCGTCACGTGTTCGTCCGTATGCAATTCAGCCGGCGTGCGCGTCGTGCGAATCACGAATCGCTCAAACGCGGCATGTCCCGCGGCGGCGCATTCGCGTCCACGCAAGTACGGCACTGCGTGGTTGAAAATATTCTCTGAATCTTCAGTGCGGCCGCCGCAAGTTGACGTGTAGAGCGCGTTGATTGGTTCGCCTGCATACGTCGCAATGATGCCGCGCGTTTCATCCACCGCGCGCGTCGAAAGCGGGTTTTCGGAAGTCAGACCGCGATAGACCTGCGAACGTGTCGTCGGCAGGATATCAAAACCCTGGGCCATGAACTGTCCGCGGTTTTTCAAAGCGTACGTGCGAGCGGCGATGGCCTGTGCTTTTTGCGCTTCAATCGCGGGATAGCCGCCGGGTGAGAGCTCGTTTGCAACGACGCCGCGAGTGTAATCCTCGAGACCGAGTTCGTTTACGACTGTCAGCGTCCCGCGCAGGTTGGTGAACACTTCAAGGCGGCCGCGATACGGCCGATCGTTAAAGCGCACCGGCGCGTCTTTTTCGTTGTCAGAGGCAAACACGACCGGCGCGCTCGAACGGAACATCGGCCCCGCGTTGCCCGAAGCGACGACCTCGCGCGACGGCAGACTCGGGCGAGCAGTCAACCGCACATTCCCACTCGTCACGCGTGATTCATCCTTAACAGAATCTGCCTTAATCCCTGTCCCTTGTACGCTCGCGTCGAACCCTGCTGCTTCAAGCCGCGCGCGCAGTTCATCTGCCTCTTCACGCGGCCACGTTGAGCCCACAACAACGCCCCACGTCTTCGTCTCAGTATCAAAAGCCGAATGCCCGTCCTCACTCGTCAGTTTTTCGATCTGATCTTCGAGGTCTTCAGCTTCGTCGCGTGAAGCTGCGCCAGCCACGATCACTTTAAACGCCGCCTCATCCTTCGTTGCGGATAGCGGCGACAACAGTCGTGCATCAACACGAACGCGCGAGGTGTCGAGCGCGAGCAGTGTTGAGCCGCCGCCGCTGGCGTTCATCAAGTGACCCGTAGTTGAAATCACAGCGGAACGCGTGTCGGTTGTCAGTGCAACACGGATCTTCGGTTCCGGACCCGTGACTACAGCAAGATTTGGCGATGGGATGATCGGTGTAGTTGAAGCCGGTTGTGGCCAGGCAGGTTCAACTCTG